>CBKWHA010000277.1:0-6932 GCA_966674115.1 uncultured Chitinophagaceae bacterium | reverse complement strand
CGGGTATAGCTTTTTTGCTTGAACCCATTACAGATGATGTAAATATCCTTGGTGATCTTCTTTTTCTCATAGAGCTTTTTGATGATCTCAATATCATAAGCATACGAAGTTTCCAGGTGTATGTCATGCTTCAAAGCCTCTTCCACTACAAATGAGAAATGCGAACTTTTAGTACAGTAGCAATAATTATAAGCCCCTTCGTACTTATGCTTTTTGAAAGCGGTAGCAAACATCTGCTTAGCCTTATTGATCTGCATGCCTATTTTAGGCAAATAAGTAAGCTTCATCGGCGTCCCGTACTTATCAATCAGCGCTTTCAGGTTAAGACCATTAAATTGTAGGTAACCATCTTTAATTTCCAAACCTTCCTGGGGAAAATTGAAAGTTTGTTCAACGAGGCCGAAGTAGGTATTCGTCATTGAAATTGAATGGGTTGTTCAGTAAACAATAAAGACTCACAAAAGTAAAAGTTCTACTTATACAAAAAGAAAGCCACCCCGTAATTTATGAGGTGGCTCGTATCTTGTGAACAATGTGTTCATTATTTAACTTGGGCGATCAAACCTTTGAATGTTTCAGGATTGTTCATAGCCAGATCAGCCAGAACTTTACGGTCAAGACCGATTCCTTTTTTATTCAGCAGGTTGATAAATTGAGAATACGTCAGGCCTTCTTCGCGAACAGCCGCATTGATACGGGCAATCCACAACTGGCGGTATTCTCTTTTCTTCAACTTACGACCTACATAGCTATAGGTCATACCTTTTTCTACAACGTTTTTGGCAACGGTATATACATTTTTACGTTTGCCATAAAAGCCTTTGGCTTGTTTTAAGATTCTTTTTCTGCGTGCTCTTGAAGCTACAGCGTTAACGGAACGTGGCATATCTTAATTTTTTTAGATTTACGGTTTTATTTAAAATGTAAAAACAGCTTTGTGTTTTTCAGCTTATTTAAGCCTCAATAGACGTTTTACAAAGTCTAAGTTAGCTTGAGCTACTGAGCCGTCTTTAGCTAATGCACGTTTCCGCTTCTTTGATTTTTTAGTCAGGATGTGACGTTTGAATGACTTTTGGTGTGTGATCTTTCCAGTTGCAGTTACTTTAAAACGTTTTTTTGCACTGGAGTTTGTTTTAACCTTTGGCATTGTATGAATGCAATTTCAATGACACCCTTGAGGCGTTCCGGCTCAGGCTGGAAACTTTTCGGGCCTCTTCAGGCAATAACCGCTTTTTAAACGGGGTGCAAAAGTACGTATATAACAACAGATTTACAAAAAATCTATATTATTCCGCCATTTTCAGGCATACAGGTTTGGGAACTTCAATTTGCTTGCCTGTGGGCTGGAGCAGGCCAGTTTGCTGATCTCTTTTAAAGACCACAATATTGTTAGTATCCTGGTTTGCCACCAATAAAAATTGCCCTGTAGGATCGATCATGAAATTTCTGGGTGTTTTCCCCAAAGTTGGCTGGTACCCTTTTAACTGCAACTTGCCTGTTTTCTGATTGATCGAAAAAATAGCAATGTTATTTTCATCCCCACGGTTAGAGGCATATAAAAACTTTCCATCAGGCGACACATGGATATCGGCGCTACCAATAGCTCCTGTATAATCTGCCGGGTGGGTAGCCAGGCGCTGTAGCAGGGAAAGCTTTCCATTTTTATAATTATAAGCTACAACAGTGCCGCTCAATTCTTCAATGAGATAGGCAAATTTCTTATTGGGGTGAAAGGTAAAATGCCTGGGACCGCTTCCGGGCTCACTTGCTGCAAATTGTGGCAAGGCTGGCTCAAGGGGCATTTTTGCTGAAGGGTCAAATTGATAGATCATTACTTTATCTGTCCCCAAGTCCGGACTAAAAACAAATTGGTAATCAGGAGAAAAAACGGTGGCATGTACATGTGGCTTTTCCTGGCGATTTGCATTTACGCTGCTTCCAGAATGTTGCACCACTTGTGCTGGAGGTAGCAAAGAGCCATCAGAATTTACAGGCAGGGCGGCTAAACTACCTCCCGTATAGTTACCTGCAATTACCCATTTACCCGTTTTATCAATAGCAACATAACAAGGATGAGCTCCACCGCTTGGCTGCCGATTCAGGAACGTCAGCTTACCGGTACCTGGGTCAAATGCTAAAGCCGAAATAAAACCAGTATCCTTGGCACTGGTCTCATTGACCGCATAAATGAATTTCCCGTTGGGTGCGATCGTCAGATAAGATGGATTAGCAAGACTATCTGTATTGCCAATTGCCTGAATGTCACCGTTTTGAGCATTAAACTTGTAAACATAGATCCCTTTGCTGCCGGTACCTGTATACGTACCAACAAATAAGTTATAAGATTGCGCCATACCACCAATAGAAAAAATTAAGAATAGAACGATGAACCGTAGTTTCATTTCCGATTATTTTCTGCATAGTACAATTTTTATGGATAAGATTCCTCATTTATTGATTTTTTATCGTTGAGCACAGCTCTATTCATGCATTTTTTTCTTTATCTGACCAGTGGCACCGGATTTGTTAATACATTATTAACAAAGTTCTTCCTTATGACTTTCCAATCATTTAATCTGCTCAACCAGGACCAACAACAAAAGCTCCTCCTTAAAAACGGAAGCTTCCTTGATGAACGAACACTTGGCCCTTATCATATTATGCTCTACCAACTTGGCGCTTTTTATGTTGAAGTTTACTTTATTACTGCTTCAGGAAAATCAGCCTTTTTCCGCAGTTTTCAGTCAACAGACGGCCTTCAGCCCTACTTAGACAGAATTGATTTGAAAGGACTTTACCAGGAATTGTAATTATAAACATCGTTTATGGATCAAAAAAGACAGAATCCGGAACAGCAAACCGAAAAGGAACGCAACAAACAGCAACCTGAGCAGCAAAAGGTGACCGAAAATCCGAATCCCCGGGCTAATGAGAATATCCGGCAATCCGGTTTTGAAAAAGACGCAGGCGATAGTAGTAACCAGACCGGAAGTGAGATTACAGATGGAGAAGATGCATAAAAATCAGAAGTCCCTTACAACCTCAAATCTGTCAAATTTCTTATCCTCAATATGCCTTACTTCAACAGATTCCACTTTTGCTCTTGAAGGTCCTTTCCAACACCAGGCTACATAACGCTCTATCATATCCTGGTCACCATTCACTACAGCTTCAACATTTCCTTCGCTCGTATTTTTTATCCATCCCTTAATACCCAGTTTTTCTGCTTCTTCCATTGCGCTTGCCCGGTAAAAGACGCCTTGCACTTTTCCTTTGATGATCAGATGAACAGTTGGCATGTAAAAAGGTTTTATACTAAGTTAATCCATTTTAGAGCCAAGCCTTTTCACCTTGGCCGTTAAAAAACAAATACAAATACAAAGCAATGCTACCAACGCAAAAGACCATTGCATGCCAAAAGCCTCAGAAACAGATCCCACTATGACCGGACCAATTAAAAAACCTATATAACCGATCAGTGTAACAGAAGCAATAGCATAACTGGCTTTCATCTTTTTGGTTTTGGATGCAAGACTATACACTTGCGGTACCATAATAGAATTACCAGCACCCACCAGCAAAAAACCTATGGCAGCCGGTATAAAGTAGGGAAAAAGAATAACCATGAATAAACCAATGGCCATCAACAGTCCATTCGCTGTTAAAATATTTGTAGCGCCAAACCTTGCTACGATCCTGTCACCTGTAAGTCTGCCTAAGGTCATAGCTACAACAAAAGAGGTATAACCTATGGTAACAGAACCTTTTTGTACACCAACTATCCGCTCAAAATAACTGATACTCCAGTCAAACATGGTTCCCTCACAAAGCATGCTGCAAAAAGTAATGGCGCCAAGAAGCAAAAGGTATCGGTCTGGCTTTATAAAAAAGGGCCGCTTTTCTATTGCTGGCTGCCTTACGGTTAGCTGATTACCTTTAAATACTAAGCTGAAGAAAGCACAAAAGATTGCGATTAACAGGAAATGTGTTCCGGTGCCAATGTCCTGTGCCATGAGAAATGTACCAATCCCCGCTGCAATTAAACAAGCCAGGCTCCACAAGCCATGAAATGTTGAAATAATAGGCCTGCTGTACAATTGTTGTACTTCAACAGCAGATGTATTTACCGATATATTGAAAAGATTCCTGGTAAACCCAAATGAAAACAAAGCCAGGACCAACTGCCAGCTTTTGGTTGCAACTCCCAACAGACATAACATCAGTGAAAAAAGAACACCGCCTGTTACCATTACGGTCCGGGCGCCAAAACGGGCCACCATCCAACTGGAAACAGGTAATCCGCAAATGAGTCCGGCATAAATAGCAAATAAAACCCTCCCCCATTGCGCATCATTCAAATGTAAGTGTTGCTGAACATCAGGAATCCGCGATGACCAGGTTGCGGAGATAAGACCAGATAAGAAAAAAAATACTGCTGTAATCCATCTTTCACGGGCCGGCGAAATGGTAGCTGCAAAAAACATGGCCGCAAAAGTAATTATAACCGCTAATACACAGGCTTTTCTTCCAAATTCATCCACTCGCTGAACACATCCAATGCAGTTTGCCGGGGTACATGAATGAATGGAATTGCCCTTTGAATGGCTTCTTTTTCTATTTCATGGTAAATAAACTGGTCATCAAAATTAATAGCAGCCGCATCGCCTTTGGTATTGGCAAAAATAACCCTGCGCGGTCTGGCCCAATAAATGGCACCCAGACACATAGGGCAAGGTTCACAACTGCTGTATACATCGCAGTCCGTCAATTGAAAACTGCCCAACTGTTTGCAGGCATTCCTGATGGCTACTACTTCTGCATGTGCTGTAGGATCATTAGAAAGTAGCACCTCATTACAGCCTTCTCCTATAATTTCCCCATCCTTTACGATCACACATCCAAAGGGTCCGCCCAAACGGTTTTGCATACCTTGCCGCGACAACTCGATAGCCCTTTGTAAATATTTTTCTTCATGATTTGTCATACTGCAATTTACTTTTTCTAACTTAGGAATCATACAGCTTATGTAATTCTGAATTGGCATTACGATAAACCCTTCCATATGCGAACTTTATCCCGGTTACTTCTTTATATCACAATACTTGTTCTGCAGGCTGCCTGTACAAGGGCCAGATCTCAATTTTATCAAATAGATACTTTTCTGCAACACCAAATAGCTACTTACCATATTCCAGCCCTTTCAGTTGCAATTGTTGAAAATGGCAAAGTAGTTTACATGAAAAATTATGGACAAGCCAATATAGAATGTAAGCAAAAGAACTCAAACACCACAGCCTTTCAACTGGCATCTACAACCAAATTGCTATCTGCAACAGCTTTTATGACCTTGGTGCAGGAAGGCAAGATAAAGTTAGATGATAAAGTAAGGATGCACTTACCCAGCCTGCCAACCACCTGGGAGGATATGCGCGTTATAGACCTTTTGGCACACCAATCAGGTGTTGTAGACTTACTGGGCCTTCAACGTGATTTTAAAAGTTATAAAGAAGCCCTGGATACAGCAATTGCCCGCCCACTGGATTTTGCGCCTGGCACAAAGACCGTTTACGCTGGTGGTGATTATGCCGTGATCATGCAATTGATTGAAAAGATCTCAGGCAAGACTTTCCAGGAATTTCTTTCGGAAAGGTTATTAAAAAAACTGGGAATGATGCATACCCGTTATAATAACATGGAACAAGACTTTATTTACCGTACATATGATACCATTCCTTTTGCAGCAACTGTATACAAATGGGATACATCAAAACAGCAGCAACGCATTTTCTCCATGATGTTTCCAAAGTGGACCTACCCTGCCGGTGGCTTGTTTTCATCGGTCGAAGATCTGGTAAAATGGGTTATAGCTTTGGACAGGAATACGATTTTACAACCGGAGTTCGCAGAACAAATGTGGACACCTGCCCGGTTGCGCAACGGACAAACAGCTCCATTCGGCGTTGGTTGGATAGTAGATAAATTCAACAACGAAAAAGCAACAGGTCATAGCGGCGGACCAGCACTTTCTGATATCGTTCGTCTGCCTGGAAGAAAACTAACAGCGATTGTCTTAACCAATCAATTGGAGTTACGGCCATTCCTCACGATGCAGGTCATCAGGTTATACTTAGACAACAAAACAAAAAAATGATGATTCAAAATAAAATGGAAGTAATCAAAGGTGATATCACCAAAATTACTGTCGATGCTATTGTAAACGCTGCAAATTCTTCGTTGATGGGTGGTGGTGGCGTAGATGGCGCCATTCATCGTGCAGGCGGACCGGAAATATTAGAAGACTGCAGGAAGATCGTTGCCCGGCAAGGTGGATGCAAAACAGGAGAAGCCGTGATCACTACCGGAGGCAGGCTACCTGCTAAATTTGTAATTCATACGGTAGGCCCGGTTTGGCAAGGTGGCCAGCATCGGGAAAAAGAGAAATTGGCGGACTGTTACAAAAACGCAATGCAGGTTGCAGTAGAAAACGGTTGTAAGTCTATAGCCTTTCCCAACATCAGTACTGGCATTTATGGCTTCCCAAAACCTGAAGCTGCTAAAATTGCAGTAAAAACTGTTGCAGATTTATTAGAAAGAAATATAGCTATAGACAAAGTGATCTTTATATGTTTTGATGAAGAGAATTATCAATTGATCAAAGAACAAATAGCTATAGTAAGCTAACACACCTGGATCACCTTGACTGGACAGGATTGAGCTGCTTGCTTGTTAGCCTCTGCTTGTTGATCTGTGATCTTTACAGACCAAAATCCTTTTTTATGAACACTTCCCAATAGAACACTCTTGCCATCCTTTTTGGACATGCGCCAATGCTCCGGGGCAATTTCCACACAGTAATTACAGCCGATACATTTTTCCCTTTGATGAATTACCAGAGGCATCTATCTATATTGAAATTTAAAATAACAACCATT
>CBKWHA010000276.1:0-6961 GCA_966674115.1 uncultured Chitinophagaceae bacterium | reverse complement strand
ATTAGTTGTTCTGTATTTCGTGATCAATTTGTAGCAGACGTGTTAGTTACAACAGGTTTCCGTCTCAAACGTACTGTTGCACTTTTTTGCAGGTTACTGGATAAACGGATATCAAAACGGTTTTTGCCATCATTTACCATCATTAATGCCGTATTTGGTGGAATGGACCCAAGGTTATCAGCAAACATAGTTATTTCGTTCACTTCTTTTTGGGGATTAAGTCCTAGTCTGAATTGAATGGATCTTGTACTGAGTTTCCGGTTAAACGTAATCAATTGATCATTATAGAAAACTGAAATGGAATCACCATCAATTTCTCCGTTGTCATAAAAGTCAACCGTTACAGAGTCCGCATCAACAACAATCTCTTTTTCCACTACTTTTTCCCGCACTTTGTATTGCGCATTAACTACATAATTGACAACAGGTCTCTGTATTACGGTAGCTGCTACTAATGTATCCTCTTCTGCAGGTTTCCAAACCTGGTAAACTTCTTTAAATTCCTTTATTGCAGTGACTACTGAGTCGTGTTGAGAAATATTTTTATCAAGAGCAAGATTAAAAGAAATTTCAGGGCAGGTTGTCCGGTATTCTTTTCTACCCATAAAGGTTCCATTTAATATGGATCCTGTTTTGGCAACACGCAGTGTAGCAAAAAAGTCCATCATACAATCCACTTCCAATGTGCTGGTAGATGCAAAATAGGTAACTGGAATGTTTTGTAGTTCCAATTTCCTTGTGGCTGGATTGTAAGTTCCATTCAACTGAATGCTGCGGAAAGTATTACGGAAATAATAATTTAAAATGCCTTGAACATTACTCTGGTTTTGCTTTAAAACCAGTTCTATAAGGTAATTATTTGCAGATCCACCGTTTATGACATTGGCATTTCCATACCAGAAACCAACAATATTTTGACCATGTGCAAAGCAGCTCAGAAAGAGTAAGAACGGAATGAATATTTTTTTCTTCATTTCTTAATGGTTTGGGTTAACCCAAAATAAGTTTATTTGATATAACGTTTTAATTCTCTGTCCGACTCTCTCTGTTTGATTGTTTCTCTTTTGTCGTGCAATTTTTTTCCCTTAGCAAGCCCAATTTCTACTTTAGCAATATTCTTTTCATTAAAAAAGAGTCTAAGCGGAATTATTGTAAAACCTTGTTCTTTAAGTTTATTCTCAAGGCGTTTTAATTCACGCTTGCTTAATAGCAATTTTCGTTCCCTTAATGGATCATGGTTATTGATCGTTCCATGAGAATATTCTGCGATGTGAAAAGATTTAATCCACAATTCACCTTTTTGAAAAATACAATAACTGTCATTAAAACTTGCTTTACCTGTCCGTAAAGATTTTACCTCAGTACCTGTAAGTACAATACCGGCTGTGTATTTATCAATAATAAAGTACTCATAATAGGCATTGCGATTTTTAATTTCTGCCATAACCTTTCGCTAACAGGTTTATTTTTATTGCAAATCCTAATACAATAAAGGGATAAACTTTTTAAATCTTTATATGCTATTCTTCTAGCTTTGAAACAATGTAAGAACTGTTGCTAGCTTTTGTTTCAGCTCTTTTCTATCTGTAATAAAATCAAGGAAGCCGTGTTCTAATATAAATTCACTTCTCTGAAATCCTTCAGGAAGATCCTTTTTAATGGTTTCTTTAATAACCCTCGGACCAGCAAAACCTATAAGTGCACCCGGCTCTGCTATATTAAGATCACCAAGCATACCAAAAGAAGCAGATATTCCTCCGAAAGTTGGGTCGGTAAGCATGGATATGTATGGAAGCTTAGCATCAGAAAGTTGGGACAGTTTACCACTTGTTTTTGCCAGTTGCATCAGGGAAAAGGCACTTTCCATCATCCTGGCACCACCACTTTTGCTGATCACCATATATGGAAGTTTATGCTCAATACAATAATCAACAGCACGGCTGAACTTTTCGCCCATCACACTGCCTAAGGATCCTCCAATGAATTCAAAGTCCATACAAGCAATGACCAATTCTATTCCATTCACCTTTCCAGCTGCAACCCGCATAGAATCTTTCAAATCAGATTTTGCCCAGGTTTCTTCCAATCGTTTCTGGTAGGGCTTCAGATCAGTAAATCCTAAAAAGTCTTTTGATCGTATATTATCAAAAAGCTCTATAAATTCTTTATTGTCAAATAATATTTCATAGTATTCCGAACTACCTATTCTGTGGTGGTAGTTGCATTTAGGGCATACGAAAAGTGCTTCCCGCAAGTCATTAACGGTGCAGATATAATTACAATCAGGGCATTTGGTCCATAAACCTTCTGGCGCCTCTTTCTTTTCTGATGAAGGCGTTAAAATTCCTTTTTTAATTCGTTTGAACCAGCGGGTCTTTGTCTCTTCTGTTTTTCCTTCTTCCCCGGCTAGATTCGCATCAAAGTCCTCGATTTGTTGAGCCATATAACGAGTTTGGAGGAAGCAAATATAATGGTGAAGCACGAAGAAATCGCGAAGTACCAAATTTGAGGGATTAAATACCCGGTCATTTCTGATCTACTTTCCCGTTTTTACTCTTAAAAATTTACACCCCAGATCCTTAACTGAGCTTCGCTATTCCCTGCTTCGGTGCAATTCCTTGACAAAAATGGTTTATGTACAAATTACTTTCATTTATAAATTTCAATTTCAATTCCTTGTATTAATCAATTTTAATCGAAAACCGGAATTGGTTTTTTGCCGTTTTAGGTACAATAAATTTATTATTTATAAAGTTAAACGCTTTAAAATGGTATTATAATTTGTATGTAATGCTAATTCTATCTTCTAAGTAAGAAAATCCCTCTAATGAGTCACAATAAGTTATTTATTGATGTGCTAGAGTATAAATACCATAAACAAGCTGTTCCATTTATGTTCTAACACCCTTATTTCCAGCTATATTTAGCTTGCAAACTCAAAAAATATAAGGTTTTAAGTCCATAAACTTAAAACCTTATGCTAAAAGTGAAGCTAATATTTAGTTCTCTGATGAAACGCCATTTTCCAAACAGAAAAGATTACGTCTCTGTATTAGAAGTTTCCCTAAATACTAGCCTTCTTTTTTGTTTCTTAAGTCTTCTCTTTTTGTCTCTTTTTTATTATGTGTAGCACTATTGCCTTTTGGCAGTTGTTCCTCATTATTCCGGCTGTCCAGGTTGTCTCTTATTTCTGGCCTGGGTCTGTGTCCGGTCATTTGTTTGTTCTGCATATTATTGCTACTCCTTGATCCTTTCATAACAAATAATTTTCAGAACCTAGGTTAAAAAACCATACCAATTGTAATCAATGTATAATGCTACTCAGTCTGATCCTCAATCCCTCATTTCCCAGACAAGGGCACTGGCCCCTAAAATAGCAGCATCAGCCTCTTTCAATTCACTAAAAATCAGCTTTACCTTATTTTGGAAGATGGGTAAAAGATTTTTTTCCATGTGCTCTTTTGTTGGCTCCATTATCAAATCGCCAGCTTTAATTACACCGCCAAACAGAATAATAGCTTCAGGTGAAGAAAACATAACAAAGTTAGCCAAGGCTTCGCCCAGAATTTGTCCTGTAAAGCGATACACTTCCTTTGAAATCTCATCACCTTTCATAGCGCAGTCATACACAACTTTAGAATTGATCTCTTCTGGCTGATATTGACGCAGCAAGCTGGGCTTTTCAGAATTTTCCAGCATTTCTCTTGCTGTTATAGCAATGCCGGTAGCAGAGGCATAAGCCTCTAAGGAACCATCAAGCTTTGTTGACCAATGCTTTCTTCCTCCCGGGCGAATAATGGTATGCCCCAATTCTCCTGCAAAGCCATCATGACCATAAATAAGATGGCCGTTAGCAACAATGCCACTGCCAACACCAGTGCCGAGAGTAATTGTTATGAAATCCTTCATGCCTTTAGCAGCTCCATACATCATTTCACCTACAGCGGCTGCATTTGCATCATTTGTAAGAGAACTGGGAAGTCCAAATTTCTCTGATACCAGCTTTGCCAGCGGAACAATGCCTTTCCAATGTAAGTTGGGTGCATATTCTATAGTTCCTTTATAATAATTTCCATTCGGTGCGCCAATACCGACGCCTTTAATATGTTCAACGCCTACTTTATTGATCGAAGGTTCCAAGGCTTCAAATAGTGCATCAACAAATTCTTCTACTTTTTCATATGTATTGGTTGCCAGATCATTGCCTTTGTGCGAAATTTCACCCCGATGATTCACTATCCCAAACTTGGTGCCTGTGCCTCCAATGTCTATTCCAATAGCATACTGTTGTGTTCTTTCCATTATTATATATTAGTGTTTTATTATACTGGAATCGCTTTTGCCATCGTAATCAATACCCTGGGCTTTCAGAATTGCTTTCGCTTTTATTGCATAGAAAGCCAGATAAGCAAAGCAAGCAACCCCAACCAGGAATGACATCTGAATTCCAAGTAGATTGTCGCCTGCCAGATAACCTTGCAATAAACTGATAATTCCCCCTCCCATGATCATCATAATGAGGAAAGAAGCGCCTTCATTAGTATGACTACCTAATCCTGCAATGGCCAAAGTAAAGATGCAGGGCCATAAAGTTGAGCAGAAAAGACCTACACTGGTGAAAGCATATACACTGACCATGCCATCAGCCAGCATGCCAATCATCAGAGCGGTAATACCCAGCAGCGATAGGATGAGTAATAAACGTGCAGGGTTTCCCCGGCTTAAAAGGTCTCCAAGAATCAATGCAATTATAATTAGACCGTAAATATAAAAAGGAGTAACGTCGTGACCAGCAATACTATTGATCAGTAAAAATACCCCAAAAGCAAGATAAGGCATTACAAAACGCAAAATAGCCTTTGCTTTGCTGCTAATGTCGAATGCACCTACCGAAGTTGTCCATCTGCCCATCATAAGGCTAGCCCAATATAATGAAATGAAGGGGGCAATATTTTCAGTTGGAAATGGTCTTCCATCTGCTGTTCTTACATGCTGTTTCATGAACTCTGGCAAGTTACTGGCTGTGGAAACTTCCACACCTACATATACAAAAATGCCAATCATACCCAAAAGCAATTGCGTGTAGTTTAATGCACTGCGCTTGGTGGGTACAGCCAATGGCTCAGTTATATCTGTTGGGGTTGCTACTTTGCTGGTATCCTGTTCCAGGTTGATTTTGTTTGGAACGGATGAGAATTTGAAAATTATGGCAACTAAAATGAATGCAGCTCCAAGGATCAAATAGGGTGTCTTTACTGCGCCTATATCTGCTACTTTTTCCGTACTGCCTGTTACCGCACCGAAAATAGCCAAACTTATCAATATCGGTCCCAACGTTGTACCCAGGTTATTGATGCCACCGGCCATGCTTAATCGTTGAGAGCCTGTCTGCATATCGCCCATAACAATTGCCAATGGGTTTGCAGCAGTTTGCTGTAACGAAAAACCTAGTCCTACAATAAACAAACCACTAATCATTAGCAAAAATGACTCAGTTTCTGCCGCTGGATAAAACAATAAGGTACCTAATGCAGATATGACAAGGCCAAGTGAAATTCCATTTTTGTAGCCCAGTCGGTTCAGAATATCCCCGCCACTTGCTTTACTGATAAAGAAATAAATAATAGAACCTACTGTATAAGCTACATAAAAGGCAAAAGATATCATCTGGGATTGCCATTGCTCCAGGTTCAGTTTTTCTTTAAAAACGGGAATGAGAATATCATTACTGGCAGCTACAAAGCCCCAGAAAAAGAATACAGATACAAGTACACTGAATTGGGGCCACTTTGTTTCTTGTGCCATAAGCGAGCAATTTGAAATTTGATGAATTTTTAAAAATTACTCCAAATTAAATACAATTTATTATAGCAAACATTGATAGGTTACGAATATTAATAAGAACTATCTCCCATAACCCTGGTTTTATACATTTTAAGAATCATTTACAATTGAAAACAAAGCAAGTAAACGGAAAACATTAAACGTAAAATATTGATTTATAATTTATATTTACTAGTTGTTGCATTACCGGTCCCATCCAAATCCAGTTTTTTTAATCTGCAACACAATAATAGATAATTCAATTATCGTGCTTCCAAAAAGAGCCTTTATACACCCTTAGATATTAAATCAAACTCTGGCATTCACACTAACAACAATTCTCCCTTGTCCTAAATTCCTAATTTCAGACACGTTTTTCAATCTACATTCTTATCTTTCAAGCTTTAATAGAGAAATTGTTTATCTATGGAAATAATTCATGTCACAGCCGAATGTTATCCTGTAGCAAAGGCCGGAGGCCTTGGCGATGTTGTTGGGGCCTTGCCTAAATATCAAAATGAACTAGGGCATATTTCTAAAGTTATTATGCCGATGTATCGTACTAAGTTCCTTTATGATAATGAATGGGACCTAGTACACGAAGGTGGGCAATATTTAGGACCCCAGTGGTTTCACTACAGTATCATTAAGGAAAAAACACGCAAATTAGGCTTTGATTTATTTCTGGTGGATATCAATGGGCTGTTAGATAGAGAAAAGATCTATGGATATGCTGATGATACAGAGCGCTTCGTGGGGTTTCAAATTGCAGTTTGTGATTGGATAAATGGTTGGACCCATAAACCTGACATCATCCATTGCCATGATCATCATACTGGTCTTGTTCCATTTATGATAAAGTATTGTTATTCGTTTAATCGCCTGGAAGATGTACCTACAGTCTTTACCATTCATAATGCTGAGTATCAAGGGTGGATGGGTTGGAACAAATCATATCTTTTACCTTCTTATGATTCCTGGAAGAGTGGTATGCTGGAATGGCAAAACACCATTAATCCATTGGCCAGTGCTGTAAAGTGTGCCTGGGAGGTTACTACAGTTAGTCCAAATTACATGAATGAACTGCGCTATAATGCTAATGGGCTGGAGGCTTTGTTCGAATATGAAAAAGGAAAAT
>CBKWHA010000275.1:0-6997 GCA_966674115.1 uncultured Chitinophagaceae bacterium | reverse complement strand
CTACTGTTATAGTCACCGGAGCCGAGGTAGTTACCTTACCGCTGTTGTCATAGGCTTTGGCGGTGATGGTATAGGTACCGGCGGCTACGTTGGTCCAGCTCCAGTCATAGGGGGCATATTTCTCAGTAGTGATCAAAGTGGAACCCCTGTAGAACTCCACCTTGCTGATGGAGCCATCCGCATCCGAAGCACTGGCCGTCAGGCGAACCGTGGCCGGTGCACTGCTGTAAGTGGCATTGACTGTAGGGCTGGTGATACTGACCTCAGGGCCTGAGCTGACTTGGCTTTCGGTGAGATTGCTTTCTGTACTTGAAGTACTTGAACCTGTTTTCAACAGTACTGCCGAAGCATAAGGGGCCAGGGTAATGCTGCCTGAGTAGGTTTTGTTTTTCATATCTATGTAAGTTGCCCCCAATGAAATGGTCTTGCTTGATGTAGAGGCATTGTACACAAGGCGCAGGTAATCATCTGGATTTACTGTGCTGCTCAGGGTCTTGGGAGACTTCTTGGAACGGTCATCATGCACATAGGCTTGCTGCCAGCCTGAAAGCGTTCGCATGGCGATGGCTTGTGTAGAGGTGTACAGGCCGGTCACCGTGCGGATGATTTGGTTGTCATCCAGGGGACGGGCGTAGTAGTTACTGTCCAGGGAACCAAAAGCATTAATGTCACTGCTGCCCAGGTTAGTGTAGAAATAGCCAATAGTTTGTGTCTTTGCCTTAGAAACAAAGATATTGTTCTTCATGGTCAATCCGGTAATACGGGGACCAATATGATCATGGACAAACTGCACTTGACCTTGTGCATTATCAAAGCAGGTATTATTTCGGATGTTAAGCTTGTAAGCGTTGTGCACAAAGATACCTACCTTGCCGCAGTTGGCCACTGTATTGTTATGGATCTCAATACCGGCTGCATAGTTATCCAGGTAAATTCCGGATACCTGTAGTGAGGTTTTATCCGTAGTGCCCTCCTTGGCACCAAGGCCGTTGAAGATAATATTGCCTATGATCTTTCTGCCATAACGCTGTACTTTATCGGGTGATCCGGTATAGATGCCGGCACCATCGTCTTTCACAAAGGCAAAGTCAGAGATATAGTTGTTTTTAATTACAGTGTAATTGCCTATAAAGCGAATGCCGCAGTAGCCGCTGTTGTCAATGGTATTGTATTCTATTGTTGTATTGTTGCCATTATCTCGTATGCCCACACTGGTGTTGGCTCCATTTTGACCCATACCGGCAAAAACACCCGAGTTTTTGATAGTGTTGTTGCGGATAATGTTGTAAGTATTACCGCCGGTCAGAAAGATGCCAATGTTGTTGGAATTATTGATAGTGCAGTTCTCTACCTGCAGCTTGTTGGTGCTTGTAGCCTCAATGCCATTGATGCCGGCAAATTCCACGGTGCAATTGCGCACTTTGGTACCTGTGGAAGATTTAATATAGAAGGCATCTTCATTAGATCCTTCAAAGGATAGGTTTTCAAATTCAATATAGCTATAGCCATAGAGGTACACCAGGTTATTCAGTACACTGGCCTTCACACTGTAGCTGGAAGGGCTGCCGGAACCAAAGTGCATGGTGAGCTTTTTGGTAGAAGCCTTGTAAGCCCACTCCCCTTGTTTGTCCAGGGTACGCACATCGTTTTGCAGGAAATACCCAAAGCCGGCCTTCAGCGAATAACTGGCTGACGGACTGTAATAAAGGGTGCGTCCAGAATGAGAGGTTACCTTTAGACGGTCCAGTGACCAGTGTGAACTGCGGATCACCACTTCAGCTCCAGTCCAGTTGGGGGAGGAGGAGAGTTCGTTATCAGTGATAGAATTGGTGCCTTTAGACTCAAAGGTCAGGTAGCCCTTGTTGGTGGCATTGCTGTTGGGATAGCGACCCAGCTCCTGAACTGCACCGTTCATGGTCACCATACTAACCTTAGATCCGAAAGAAGCGCTGTAGCTTTCATAGCGGCCACTGCCGATAGAGGTCCAGTTGGTAAGCCGGATAAAGCCTGTGATGATAGGATCTGCACCGCTGCCATAAGCGCCAATGGTGATGGGGGAGGAAGAAGAACCTGATTTGGTCGGTTTGATGGTACCATAAAAGGTTTCCCCTCTTTTGAACAAGACCTGGTCTCCAGGCTGCAGGGTACTAAAAATAGCATTTAGCTTGTTGATGCTCTTCCAGGGAGTTGATGGATTACTGGCTTGTGAAGCACTGTAAGAATCATTACCAGATACGGAAGAAAAATAGTACGTAGTAGCACGCGCAGTTGTTAACAGGCACAAAAATGCCCATAGCAGTAGTAATCTCATAGGTTGTTTTAGATTTAATAGGGGTTTTTCAAATAAATTGCTTCTCAGCTTTAAGATATTAGTGAAAAAAATACTGCATAAGTCCCAAGCTCACATCGCTCTCTCGCTCAACTACAACAAATACCTTCACTACGACTCGCAAAATCCTGTCATTTGAAAAATCCCGGGCTATTTCGATATATTGCCTAAGAGCATGCTTTTAAAGAACCAAATTAAGCTCAGCTTATTTTAAACTCGGCAATTTTTGGCAAAACTTATGCCAATTAGTGAAGAATTATTTGTTTTGTTAGGTAAAAACCCTTATATTCTAAAAAAAGAAGTAAACTTTTCTAAAGTTTTTTTTCACTTATTCCTGACCGTTTATTGTTTTTATAAATCATTTTCATGATTTATCATCAAAGGGGTGCGACTCTTAACATCTTTTTAACCATCATCACTAAGAGAAATTTTTCGGTTATGCTTATTGTTAACAACAGATAAGATATTTCTAACAATAGTTCATTATCGAATGGCCCTATCTTCTAGTGCACTTGTTCATTACCGTTATTTTTTGTTGATATTACAAACTACTTTTATTATGCAGGTATAATACCAAGTTAGAAGTACGAAGTACGAGGTTAGAAGTACGAGGTTAGAAGTAAAAACCTCTTGATGGTTACTAAATTGTAATTGAATTGTAGAATTGACGTGTAATAATTACACATTGTTCAAAATAGCCAGTAATAAATTAGATTATAAAATAAAATAGCCCTGTAAATAATTGATTTACAGGGCTATTTTATTATTAATTTGTGGAGGTGACCGGAGTCGAACCTTCACGGTATTTACTTGCTTATCAATGTTATAGACAGGCTGAATTTTTTGATTCAACGATTGATTCACCTGAATTTGCCCTCTGTAAATCTATACTTAAAATTAAATTATTATCAATTAATACTCCGGTAGTTTTTACGCTCTGAGTCTGCCGAAGTTAAGGCTGTTTTCATAGGCTTGTTGGTATTTTTTGCAACTGGGATCAAGATCTAAGTTGGAAAAAATGCGGTTGGTCAGAAGTTCATTCATGTGTAGCATTTTGATATCCGCCATGGAAAAACCTTCCCTTTGTTTTTGTGGAAGCGATAAATAATAGGCTGCTTTGGCCACCGAAACAGCGGTCATCGCTGTATTAAAGTGATTATGCAGCTTTTCTTTGCTACGGGCCTGGCAATCCTCCAGTCCGCAATAGCTCTTCGCATCACGGATTAAAAACTCCACCTGAAAGCGCAGACCGTAATAGCGGCACAGCTTTTTGGGCTTCATCGCTGTATCGGTACTGATGATAATCTCCGGCTTGACTTTGTTTTTCTTGTCCTTTTTGTACTTACCGGTTTTGCTGTCCTTGTAATGAACAAAAGCCGCCAGCACTTTTCGCTTGAGCAGCACAGAGTACACCACACCAGCATAAATGTCCTTTTCCCTGTCGCAGGCCACCAGGGGTAGTCTTCTTCTATCCAGATGACTTACATCAATCTTTCCATCACGAATCCTTCTGCGCCCCCTGGCTTTCTGCTTCCCTTTGTACAGGTACCGGAGGTTGGCATCACTGCGGGCCTTAGTAAGGACGTGCAGGCCCCCTTCAAGTAAAGGCACAACAAAGTCCCGCTTCATAAAATAGCCATCCACCACCACATTAGAGGTCAGCGACAGGATTTGCTCCGCATGGTCCAGGATCACCCCTGCGTAATAGTCTACCAGGCTCTTTCCCTTTCGGTGCAGACTCTCCGGTGCAGGGCTTTGCTCCAAAAGGCCGTGCAGAGCACTGTGGTCACTGACGCCGACAAAAGCCAGGCAACCGATTTCCAGTCCACTGAGAGCACGGCCAGCGGTGCCACTGTAAAACTTTCCCCTGCCATAGGTTTTCTTTCCGCTCTTTTTAATGTAGGAGGGGTCAAAGACGGCGATGACCTTCTTCTTACCAAAGCAGGCCTTCACCACTTCATAGTTGAACGAGAACCAGTCAAAGGTTTTCGCAAACATGTTTCGGTAACTCTTTTCATTGCGGCCGCCCCAGCGCCCAAGGTTCATAAACGTAATGCGGCAGTTCATCGAAAGCCACAACGGAACAATGTGCAAAATAAATTTGCTTACCGGCTGGCTGACTTTCTTAATTTTGCTTAGAGCTGCCCGGCAGACTCCAAAGGCATTTGAAATTGGTTGTAGCATACAAATTTCTAATGCCTTTTTTGGTACTTGCCAAATTTTTTCCTAACCCCTGCTGGATTTCAAAAAACTACCGGAGTATTGATCAATTATAAAATGCATAAACTGCAATTAGAATTCATTGGACGGAGGCTTAACTATTAAAAAAAGTGCGTGTATATAATTATATATAGGTGATCTCACAATTGTTAAAATTCGTTAAAGGGCAAATAGGGCTTAATGGCTGAACAGATTTCACCTGTAAAACGATTGCATAAGGACGCCATAATATAATATGGAGCAGAAAATGCACTTTGGCTTTAGTTGGTTCCAGCACTCAATCTAGGTGTCGCAGTATAGTAATGGGTAATAATATCTTTCCATAATCGGCTTGTTTGTAACGAAGAGTATTGACTATTCGCAATTCGCGAATCGCGAATTGCGAATTAAGGAGTATATTGCATAAAAAAAGATAAATGAAAGCACATCGGGGTATGCGCCCGCAAGATGTTTTGATCCTGCTCAAAATCATGGCCAAAGGTCCTCAGCCCTGGTACTCTAAGGAACTGGCTATGGAGCTCTTCATGAGTGCTTCGGAAGTCACCGAATCTCTTAACCGGTCCATGATAGTCGGCCTCTTGGATCCCACCCGGAAAAAAGTAATGGTAAACGCCTTTATGGATTTCCTGATTTTTGGACTTCGCTATGTTTATCCTGCCCAACCAGGTCCCGTTGTAAAGGGCATTCCTACCTCTCATTCGGCACCAGTGTTGTCCGGATTTTTCAAAGCTGAGGAAAAGTATGTGTGGGCTGATGCCGAAGGGCTCGAGCGGGGACAAGCCATTGAACCTTTATATCCCACGGTTCCTAAGGCTGTTAAGGTAGATTCCATTTTATACGACCTGTTGGCCCTTACCGACGTCTTCCGGGTAGGTAAAACAAGAGAAATCAAAGTAGCCAGGGAACTGATGCAAAAACTGGTATACGGTTACCAAAAAGAGATAAAAAGCCATGAAGGATAGTATCAATATTGTACGCATTCGGTCCGTTGCCAATACACTCCGTGAACTCAACCAAACCGTTGTATTTGTCGGTGGCGCTACCGTATCCCTGTATGCAGGTAAAGCAGCTCCTGAAGCACGGCCCACCGACGACGTAGATGTGATCGTCGAGTTGGCATCATATGGAGAATACGCTCACCTGGAAGACCGGCTGCGCAGTGTCGGCTTTGTCAATGATACAGAATCAGGGGTAGTCTGCCGCTACAAAATCCACGGCCTGACGGTTGACATCATGCCCACACATCCTGACGCTTTGGGTTTCAGTAACCGCTGGTATCCCGATGGCTTTAAGAAGGCCATACCGTATAGCATCGACGAGCGCACCACCATCAATATCTTTTCGCTGCCCTATTTCATTGCCTCCAAGATGGAAGCCTTTAAAGACCGCGGAGGAAATGATTTTCGCTTTAGTACTGATTTTGAAGACATTGTATACGTCCTGGAAAATGGCGACAACGTGGCCGAACAACTGTTGGCGGCAGAGGATGATGTAAAAGCCTACCTAAAGGACGAATTTACAACTCTGCTTGAAAATCCCGGTTTCGAAGAAGGGGTTCTGGGCCACCTCGACCCACACACCTCGGGACAAGGGTTGGAAAAAGTAATTGGAATAGCAAAGCAAATATCCGGGTAACCGCCTTTGATTCCTAAGGACACAAAGAGCGCGGAAGCCCTGTTTGTATAGTTGCGGAGCTTTAAAGTGTAGCGAGAAAGGGACAATTATTTAACTTATTTCAGGATTTTTTGAAGTTTTCTGACCTATAACTTCTGAAGTAATAATTAAGTGTTGGGTTAAATAAGGCAAATTACGATAAATGCTTTGTGATTGATAATTAGGTGCTTTCACAAATAAATCTACGTACATCGTAGGTACACTCGCTCGATTTTCAGAAAATGGTGAATTACTGTAGCAGGGAAAAACTTGAGAAGAAGGTCGTTCCAATAGGTATTGGATGATACACTAATTGATACATTGCTCAACTACACTTATCCCTAAATGTGATTGTATTGTGGATAAAATACAACACTCTTAAACTATTGACTTCGTATAACATATTTATTTTTAATGTCCATAAAAGGAGAGCACCCTATGCACCTTAAAACTGTTCGTATTAAGTGTTTTCGTCGCTTAAAGGATGTTAGAATAGATCTTGAAGAGGATACTTCAATTTTTGTAGGAGCAAACAACAGCGGGAAAACATCTGCTACCCATATTTTTTACAACTTTTTAGAAAGGCTAAAATTTTCGTTACATGACTTTAGTATGGATTGCTGGAAGCAATTTGATGCCATTGGTACTGGCGAGATAACTCCGGATCATTTACCTAAAATTACACTTGATCTTTGGTTCCAGGTAAATTCGCCTGATCTCCACAAAATGATAGATCTTCTGCCAAGTCTTGACTGGAATGAGATGCCTATCGGTGTTCGACTTCAATTTGAGCCT
>CBKWHA010000274.1:0-7000 GCA_966674115.1 uncultured Chitinophagaceae bacterium | reverse complement strand
AACCGATACATTACCTTGCTTCCATTTCAACTGCTATCATTATTCTAAATCGCTATTGGAAAATACACAACAGGCTTCCTCCCTAGACTTCATGGCTTAGGCACTAAGTTGAAATGAAGTATGAATCTATACAACCTTAAACTAGTAGTTTTAGTTTCTTGTTAAGCATTGGCCGGCGCAATATTTTGATTTATGCGAAACAGATTATCAGGATCGTATTGATTTTTTATAACAGCCAGGCGCTTATATTTATTGCCATAGGCTTGTTTAATGCGATCTTCACCTTCATCACCCATGTAATTAATGTAAACGGCATCTGCCATAAAAGGTTTCATGGCATCCCAAAGCTCTCGTGTCCACCGGCTATTAGCATCCGTCTCTGAAGGATTGGTCCATAGAGAGGTAACCAGGAAATTGAATCGCCCATTTCGGGAAGCAAAAGCCGTTTCTTCGTTTCCAATTCTACTCATAGCTCCGTCGCCCGTGTGCTCTATAACTATTACGGTTAGTCGCGATGGAGCCATGGCAAAGAACTTGAGCATAGTTTCAATAGCCTCGTCACTCAATTCATTGAGAAAGTTTGACTTCCAGTAATTATACAATCCTCGCGGCCAAAGAAAATCAGCCATTATTTGTGCTTCACTGTAAGGCATTTGTTGAAAAATATCAGCTTCGGGCGGACCAAACTGCCGGAGCTCTCGAAGTACCTGTTCACCAGTGTTGAGATCGCCTGCGTAAACACCTCCAGTACCTACAATACCTTCTCGATGCAACACCTCAGGTACGGGGAGCTCTGCAGGCGGATGGAAAATGAGAGCTGCTCCGGTCAGCTCTTCCGGTGAGTTAATCGTATAGTCGCGCCAGTACTTAATAGCCTCCTTTCCTTTTGAAGTCGGATGCATTACCATTCCACCCCATACAGAACCAACTGGATGTACCTTAAATTTAAATGATGTTACAATTCCAAAATTTCCGCCACCGCCACGAATGCCCCAGAAGAGATCCGCATGTTGCGTTTCATTAGCGGTGATAAACTGCCCATCAGCAGTCACAACATCTACGGATAACAGATTGTCCAATGCAAGTCCGTGTTTGCGAAGCAGCCATCCAAATCCACCACCCAATGTAAGCCCGGAAACACCCGTTGTAGAAACAAAACCACCAGTAGCAGCAAGACCGAAAATCTGCAGGTCGTGGTTTAGTTCTCCCCACGTTACACCAGGTTCCACCTGTGCGGTTCGTTCTGAGGGGTCAATCCGAATTCCTTTCATATGGGAAAGATCAATCACAATTCCGCCATCACAAACCGAACTGCCTGCAACATTATGTCCAGCGCCACGAACGGTAAAAAGCAGGTTGTTATTTCTGGCAAAATTGAGGCTGGTAATGATATCGGCAACACCTGTACATTGTACTATTAAGGCCGGATGTTTGTCAACCATAGCATTGTGAATCTTGCGGGCTTCGTCATAGTCTGCTTCACCAGGTTGAATTAATTTTCCCCGCAAACTGGATGTAAGCTCATCAATAGCGGTTGTTGAAATGGCTGTTTCCTGGCCTGTTTTGGTTAAAATTCGAAGATTTAATGGTTTATCTTTTTGCAGATCAGCCACCACAGTTTTACTCTCGTCATTTGTGTTGCTCGTATTCATGACGAATTGATTTAAAGGTGAGAAAATAGATTAGGCTTTCTTAAGGGGTTGTGGAGATCATGGGTGCGATTGCACCGTAAATGTAAATAGTTTTACCTTTCCACGAAGCTGTTCTGAAAGTTTCTTCGTAAAGGTTTCACCAGGATGAGGCTGTCTCCAAAAATAATCTTGGTCTACTTCTCTTTTAGCTAAATGGAAATTTTAAGTATCAGAGAATATTGTCTACAAACAAATTCTCTAAGATGCCTAAGTGTTTATTTCTAAGAAATCATCCGTTTTTTTACGTAAAAATGGTAATATGTCGATTATATTCACATTTGAAAATACTAGTATACGTAGCTTCACTCTCTTATATGTATTCTTTCGATCAGATTCCTATGCAACAAAACTACTGTGAGGAGGTAAACATTTCTTTCGAGAGGGTCCTCGATTCTGTTTTAGATGTCGTTTGTGTTTTTGATACTGAAGGTCAATTTGTTCATGTAAATCAGGCATCACTTTCTCTTTTAGGTTACCATCCGCATGAGCTGGTTGGCCACTCATACAAAGATTTTATTGTACCTGAGGACTTAGAAAAAACAGAATATTGTACCAAGAGAATATTAGACGGATGTCACACCACTAACTATGAAAATCGCTACTATCGCAAAGACGGAAGTATCGTTTATTTGTCATGGTCTGGAAAGTGGGATCCGCAGGATCAGTTGGTATATTGCGTTGCCCGGGATGCATCCGAGAAGGTTGAAAAGGAAAAACTCCGAATGCAATATGAGCAGGAGATCGAGAGGCGTAACGCTGAAATGCAAGAGATGTTGGAGCGCATTACCGATGGCTTCCATGCTTTTGATAGAAACTGGAACATCACTTACTGGAATAAAGTGGCAGAGTCCATCTTGGGTAAACCTCGGGAAGAAGTATTGGGTAAAAACCTGTGGGAGTGTTATCCGGATGTTGTAGGGTCTCTTGCCTATCAACAGTACCACAAAGCCATGGAAGAACAGGTGTACACCCATTTTGAGTATTATTATCCAATACTGGATATTTGGTTTGAAGTTAGCGCCTACCCTTCCGAAAACGGTCTTTCTGTGTTTTTTCGTGACGTGACAAAAAGACGTAAAATAGAAGAAGAACTCTGCAATCTTTCACTGATCGTTAAAGAAACGCAATGTCAGGTGGTCATTTTGAACGCTGATCATACCATTATCTGGGTAAATGAGGCTTTTACCGATTTTACAGGTTACTCCTTTGACGAAGCTGCTGGCAAAATACCAAGCGAACTATTAGCGGGACCGGAAACAGATCCTCAACTTATTCACTATGTAAATGAACAACTCTGCAAGAAAAAACCTTTCCGCTATGAGATCATCAACTATACTAAAGAAGGGAGGATGTTCTGGATAGAGAAGACATGCCAACCAATCGTTGATGAAAACGGAGTGTTGCAGAAGTACTTTGTTATCGGAACAGATATAACCGAGCGTAAAAAAACTGAAGAGGAGCTCCGTAAGTTATCATACGTCACACAGCTTTCTCATAATATAGTAGTCATTTCTTCTCCTGACCGAAAGATTACCTGGGTTAACGAGGCTTTTACGCGCATAACCGGATATAACTTTGAAGAAGTAATAGGAAAAAAAGTTGAAGAAGTGTTTGATGGTCCAGATACCGATCCGGAAACGATAGCCTATGTCAAAGAAAAAGTTACCAGGCGTGAAGCGTTTCAAATCGAGGTACTCAATTATAAAAAAAGCGGAGAAACCTACTGGGCAGAAGTATCGTGTCAACCAATTCTTGATGAGTGTAGCGAGGTACAGTACTTTTTTTCTATCGCTACTGACATTACAGAGCGAAAAAAGGCTCAGGAAGAAGTCCGCAAACTTTCACTCATCGTCAAAGAGACCATCAACTTGGTTCTAATGGCTGATGCACAAGGGAGGATCACTTGGGTCAACAATGCCTTTGTCCTTAAATCTGGTTACAGCCTGGAAGAAGCTGTTGGAAGGCGCCCTGCAGATTTACTGTGGGGACCGGAAACAGATCCTGACACCAATCGACTCATCCTGGAACAGACACATAGTAGAGATTTTATTCATGCGGAGATTCTGAACTATACCAAAGCGGGGGAAAAGTTCTGGGTAGAGTTTCATGCGCAGCCTGTTTATGATGAAAAAGGAAAGGTGACACAGTACTTTGGAATAGGAACCGACATCACAGAACGTAAACAACTGCAGGAACAACTGTTGCAGGAACAAAAAAACCGGCAACAGATGATCACCACTGCAGCTATTAAAGCCCAAGAGAATGAACGGGCGCTGGTGGGTAGAGAGCTTCACGACAACGTCAACCAGGTGCTCACTACTGTTAAATTGTATCAGGAACTCTGTTTGAATGGAATGGATAACAGCGAAGTATTGATCAGAAAATCTATTGACTTATTAATGCATTCTATCAATGAGATCCGAAGTCTTTCCAAACAACTTTCTGCACCATCACTGAGCGATATTAAACTGAAGGACTCGGTAATGGAGCTTATCGAAAGGATTAATTTTACCAACAAAGTTGGAATAACGTTATGCGCTACAAGTCTCGATGAATTGAATGTGGACAAGGACCTTCACCTTGTGATATACCGGATTCTTCAGGAACACCTGACCAACATCCTGAAACATGCAAACGCATACAATGTCAGTATTTGCTTTGACATTTTGGATGATAATCTGGTACTCAAAGTAACTGACGACGGAAAAGGGTTTGACACAAAAAAGAAAAGCAGTGGAATCGGTATCTTAAACATGACAAGCCGGGCAGAGAGTCTGAAAGGTTCTCTTACCATCAATAGCGCACCTGGTTTAGGATGCGTTCTGCTGGTGCGGCTTCCATTGACGTGGTAAATTATCAATAGCTAGCAATTGTTCAATTTATTCTTATACACCATCCGTATAGTATAGATCCCGTCTGTCAGCTCCAGAATTCAGGTAGCTGCATTCCTCCTATTGGGCTTATGCTGGCTGGAGCAACATTTCAGATGGACGCTTTAAGTAGAATGTAAAGGCTCTACACCAATGGCACACAAACAGATAGCAAGAAATTGGTGATTGTCAGATAAAGAAACTTCATATCGAATTCTTAATATTTTTATGCTACTATTTGATCATTTTCCTATTGATGTTTATAAATTAGCATCCTAACTGTTTCCCCATGATCTCTAAACTAACTGCAACCACTCCGGAAATCCTGCTTGAAACGTCTCC
This sequence comes from uncultured Chitinophagaceae bacterium, assembly GCA_966674115.1. Lineage (GTDB taxonomy): Bacteria > Bacteroidota > Bacteroidia > Chitinophagales > Chitinophagaceae > Flavisolibacter. The sequence continues at coordinate 2,097 of CBKWHA010000274.1, read as the reverse complement.
ACAGTTTAAGAAAGAAGCCCTGAGAGCTGTATTAGGAATAATCTGCTTTATTGTTGTTTATCTTTTTTTATTCGCACTTTCCTTATGTCTTGTGGCATTATGCTTTTATGCAGGAGGGATGGTTATGATTGCCAAACCGGGTGGGCTTACAATATTATTCGGTTTAGGAGCTATTGGCTGCGGAATAATGGTCTTTGTCTTTCTTATAAAGTTCCTGTTCGCCTCATCGCAGGCGGATGAAACTGATAGTATAGAGTTATCTGAAGCAGATTACCCTAAATTGTTTCAGTCCATTCGTTCCATTGCAGAACAGGTAGGTACCCAGATGCCAAAGAAGGTCTTCATCAGCCCAGATGTTAATGCCTGCGTGTTTTACAATTCCTCTTTCTGGAGTATGTTCTTACCTGTACGCAAAAATCTGAAAATCGGATTGGGATTGGTAAATGCAGTAAATATCTCAGAACTTGAAGCTGTAATCGCCCATGAGTTTGGTCATTTCTCGCAAAAGAGCATGAAAGTGGGAAGCTGGGTACACCAGGTAAACAGGATTATTTATGACATGCTTTTCAATAACCAGCATTTTGCAAAAGGGTTGGACAGTTTAGCAAAGGTGCATGGCATTTTTTATCTTTTTGCTATTCTTACTATCAAAATAATTCAAGGTATCCAATGGGTGCTGCGGCAGGTTTACAAGGTGGTGAACAAAAGTTACTTGGGCTTGTCTCGTCAAATGGAGTTCCATGCTGATCTGGTTGCCGCTTCTATTTACGGCAGCAACAATGTTATACATGCACTACTTCGAAGTGAACTAGCCAGTGCGTGTTACGAAACAACACTTGATATCTGTACTAAAGCTTGGCAGGAAAAGAAAGTAGCATCTGAGTTTTATGCGGCACACAGTTTTGTACTTCAGCACGTTGGTCAAGATCATCAATTTACCTTTCAAGGTAACCTGCCTGTCATCAAGGAGCAGGAGGGGAGCAATTTCAGTCGCATCAATTACAAAGACCAGTGGAGTTCACATCCGACAATACAAGAGCGAAAGATGCACCTGGAACCTTTTAATCTTACTGCAGGAGTTAATAACTCCTCCGCATGGTTCTTATTCCGGGAAGAAACGGCTTTGAAGAACAGCCTGACCAAAAAGCTATACAGGAACATTCCCCAAGAAGAAATAAAGGAGGTGTTGGATTTAGCAGGATTTGAGGTGTTCCTAAAAAAGGAATTAGATAGAGCCTCATTTCCCCCTCTGTTCAAGGGTTATTATGACCTGCGGCAGGTAGAAGCCTTCGATGTAGAAGAAGTATCTGCAGAACCTTTTGTATTCACAACCTTTGAAGAAGTGTTTGATGAGGACACTGCATCTATTCCAAAGAAGTTGCGGTTTCTGCGACAAGACCTGGCAGTGCTGCAAGCAATTGAGAGTGGGCATATAGAAACAAGGAGTTTTGATTTCGAAGGACAAAAATATAAAGTAAAGGAAGCTCCTCTGGTTATCAACCAGTTACAGGAGGAGTTGAGACTGGTAGAAGAAAGGCTCAAAGCAAGTGACCGCAGGCTGTTCCGTTATTTTTACGCTGTATCGCAATTATCTGAATCCGAGGCTTTGAAAAAAGATTACCAAGCCTATTTTCATAAATGTACTGAATCTGATAGCTTTATTGAGTGCGTGAATGCAATGATGGAGCCACTTGGGCCTATATTCCGGGGTGAAACAATTCCAGTAGAAACCATCCTTGAAAAGATCAATAAATTGAAAAAGGTGCATGAGCCTGCATTCAAGTCCTCACTGCAACAATGGTCAGAATGTTTTTCTTCAGTTTCTGGGCTGAGAGAATCTGTTGATAAATTCTTAAGTTCTGACTACCAATATTTCCATGAGCAAAGCTTTTTTGAAAATGAACTTCAAGAACTGAATAACTTGGTACAGGATTGCTGGGAGGAGATCAGTACTTACCTTTTAGAGCAGTTTAAGGCAATCACGGTAAAGCAGGCTCAAATAGTAGTTATGGAAGCAGACGAGCAAAAAATGTTGCAAGGGCAAACTACTAAAAAGTAGTATATTCCTATAAAGAACCACGTATGCAAAATGCACTT
>CBKWHA010000273.1:0-7043 GCA_966674115.1 uncultured Chitinophagaceae bacterium | reverse complement strand
CTACCGCATTCTGGTTGATTCTTTCCACCAGATTTACGATCTCCGCGGATTGTTCAGGATTAAAAACATCTATCAGGCCATTACTAGAAATATCGGTAAAGGGTGGTTCGAATAGCGCGGCTGGATCAATGGTTCCATTCACGGTCAGAAAATTGATGATGGTATCCACGAACCGAATCTGCTGTGGGTTCAAAGCCGGTGCATTGATAAACTTCGAAAAAGCAGTCTTGGCAGCTTCCACGTCCAGACCAGCGATTGAACGGATATACTTACCAAGCGGTTGCTTCCCATACACCTCTTCTGAAGGGTTTTAGTGCCTAATGATAAAGGCATACAGCGTGAAAGACATTTAAAACATTGTAGGGTACAAGTGACAACAAATTAAGTTTGTCATCAACATTATCTTGTTTTTATTCGAAAAGCAATTTCTAAATGTAAAAAGGCGGCACTTGCGCACCGCCTTCAGTAAATAAAAACCTCTTTATTGTTTGATCAGTTTCACCATTCGTCTTTCACTTCCCTGCGCCACTTCCACGTAGTATACACCTGGAAGATATCTATCACCCAAATAAAAGGTAGCATTAGCCGAAACACTATTCCTTACTTCTACTAGTCTTCCTAGGTTATCCAACACCCGGATGGTCAGCATTTGTTGCAATCTGCTGTATGTTCTCAAAACGAACTGCCCCTTGCTTGGATTGGGCAAGACTTCAATTGTTAGCTTATCTTCTAAATCCAATTGGAGACTTTCATTTGTATTTGGAGCGATAATAGCAGTTGACTTTGTATTCTTATTGGGAGTATGAATTACAATAGAACCACCTGCCAGTTGTGTAGTTAAGTCAGCTTGATCTGCAGCTCCGTACTGATTATCATACACAATAGCATCACCTGCGTTTTTATCCCAAATTTTAATGCGAAATAAATCAGAAGATGCGGGAATTCCCAAATCACCATCAATAGCAGATAGCAAGAAGCCATAATTACCACTCCCATTAATCGTTCCAGTACCCTTAAATTGTGCTCTGGAACCTGATACTACCAACCACTCGTAATTAGTACTCTTAAAGTTCATACCTGCAACCTGAAACTTGAACTCTGTATTGCCATTGGGCACGGTTGCTCCTTTTTGATATTTGGATTCAAATCCAAAGATAGCCTTTCCACTCAGTGTTACATCTGACCTATATGCACCAACCGGTGAATTAATCCAACCACCACCAGTCACAAAACCACCATTAGGGTCATAAACCACAACATACTGATATTGATAAGGCGTACTGGTTACCCCACAGGCATCTGTAAGGATTACCTCTACGGAATACACGCCGGGTACATTATAGGTATGTGGTACGGTAAAGCTATTTACTGGATAATCCACCGTTTGTATTCCGCTTGCATCTCCCCACTTTATACTGGCACTGGTTACATCGTTATCAGTATATACCACATCAAGATTGATAAGTGTATTTACAGCAATTGGAGCAACAGGTGCTGAAACGGAACTAACGACTGGTTGCGTATTGTCGATTGTAATGGTGATGCTACCACAGACACCAGGCCCTGCGCATCCTCCTTCTGCACGGGCATAATAGGTTGTGATTTGCTCGGGGCTGACAGTAATTGAGTTGCCGCTCCCTACTAACGTGCCACCACAACTGCCTGTATACCATTTCCAGTATGTAGCATTATTAAGGTTTCCGCTACTGATACTGAGTGTGGTGCTGTTGCCGCTACAAATGCTGTTGGCTGTTGCCTGCAGGGTAGGTGCCCCGGAAACATCAGCTGACACACCTAATTTGGCAATAGCCAGATTGCTATAACTGCTGCTGCTTAGAACTGTACAGTCGAATGTTTCTGTACCCGCAAAACCGCCCAGTATATCTAAGTTTCCATTGCTCTCCACATCCAATGCATACACCGATGCATAGTAAGAGCCAGGAATATGTTTTACCCACTGGAATTCGCCATCGCCGTTCCAACTGGCAATGTACGTATTATCAAAACCATTGCTGGAAATGGTGGCATCGCCCACCGTCGTGCTTCCATCAAATGTCCCAACAAAATACAAGTTTCCTTTCGCATCTACTTTGGAAGAGTTTCCAGCATTATAACCAACCCCTCCTGTTGGCTTAACCCAAGTTAGGTTCCCATCCTGTGAATACTTTGCAATAAAGAAACTCTTTGGCCCATAACTGGTTATTGTGGATGTGCCAAACGATGCCGTCTCTTCGAAATAACCATTTACATACACGTTGCCATTACCGTCTACAGAAACTTTGTTACCATAATCAATTTTGCTTCCTCCCCCACTTACAGCCCATTCCCAGGTAGAAGTAGAGGGGTTATATTTAGCCAGAAAGTAACTCCCTTCATAAAAGCCACCCCCACCTGGAGAAGTTAATTGAATAGCTCCAAACAAAGTAGGATATGTTGAAGAGCCATTCAAGATACCTGTAACAAAAACGTTTCCTGCTGGATCAACCGCTATTCCATTCCCGCTTTCAGAATTATAACCAGCTTCAGGACTTCCTGCTGTGGTCTCCCATTGTGGGACGCCAGAACCGTTAAATTTTACAATAAAGATATCCCACCATCCGAAAGCGGTCATAGCTGGAAGAGGAGCAAATGTGATGGTGCCCTCATATTGCCCGGTAATATAAGCGTTACCTGCATTATCCACAGCAACATCTAAAGCTGCTTTGTAATAGGGAGAGGAACTGGCACCTTGTTGCACCCAAAGCAAATCCCCGGTTGCTGCACTATATTTAGCTATATATACACTAACTGAATTTGAATTGTTGGTTAGAGTAATATTACCAAAATTTGCACTCTCAGTAAATCCTCCGACCACATATACATTTCCCAATCCATCATATTTTATCGCATTACCAAAATCAGGTTTAGCACCTCCTGCCCGCTTTGCCCAAAGGACATTTCCTGAAGCATCATATTTTGCGATGAAAATATCAGATTCTCCTTCACTTGTTAATTGTAACGGAGTAGGTTCTGAAGGAAAATTAAATGTCCCGGTAAATGGTCCAGTAACATAGGTATTCCCGTCCTGATCCGCACTAATAGCCACTTTTCCAGGTATGGAAGTGGCAGCACCTCCTGCAGCTTTTGCCCATAAGGTAGAAGGTGGTTCAGGGGGCGGGATATATGTCCACAAATCATTTATTACGCTACCAGCCCCTGTACAAATATAGCCCCGTCCTCCTACAGCAAAGCCTGCCGCCATATTTCTTCCTCCACCTCCAAAATCAGCCTTTCTTGCCCATGTATCTATTGAAGGATTATATTCCCAAAAGTCGCCTGCATAAAGCCCAGTTCCAATATAGCCTTTATTGTTGATACTAAAACCAACGGCTAATTCTCTTGTACCGCCACCAAAATCTGCTTTTCGTGTCCATGTATTTGTAGCCTGATTATATTCCCAGAAGTCACTTCTGAAAGTAAAACCGCCTCCTGTAAAATCCGTTCCTGTTCCAATGTATCCCATTGTACCAATACTGAAACCGCTAGTCGCATATCTGGCACCTCCTCCAAAGTCTGCTTTTCGTAACCATGTATCATTAGCAGGATCATATTCCCAGAAATCCTGAAAAAGAGTATTAAAACCGGTTGTCCTTCCTGTACCAATATACCCTTTATTACCAATATTAAAACCTACGGCTACTTGCCGGGCTGCGCCGCTAAAATCCGCCTTGCGTGTCCAAACATTCGTTTCCGGATCATACTCCCAAAAATCTTTTGTATCCTCATCAGATCCCGTATTGGTTGCTCCAGTTCCAACATAGCCCTTATTACCGATACTGAACCCGACGGCTGCAACTCTAGGTCCTCCTCCAAAGTCTGCTTTTTGCGACCATGTATCAGTAGCAGGGTCATATTCCCAGAAATCCTTTAAAAAATTTGAGTTTCCATATCCTGTGCCCATGTATCCTTTTGCTCCAATACTAAAACCTACGGCCAAATAACGGGTACTTGCACCCTCCAGCGTTTTTTTCGGTTGCCAGGTACCTGTCTGCGAACAAGACTTTGACGGGGAGTAAAGAAAAAAAAGGACGAATGAGGCCAATAGTTTGAGGCCATAGTATAAAATTTTAAGTGGCATAAAATTTAGTTTTGGGGTTTAATAATCTATTTTGAGTTCTTCCAATTCGTGCCTTTCGATGGTAGGAGGCATAATACCTTGCGAAAGTTTTTTTAACATCAACAGAGCTGCTTTTTTTGCATCGCTTTTCTTCTTAAAGCCTAGATTACCGGCGCGTCCCGGAATGTTTCGTTGGCATATCAATACTTTGTTTCCCACCAGTATTTCATAGCCGTAAGTATTACCTGGAGCAGGGATTATGCGGTAAGAGGTATCCGCGTTATCAAAAACACATTCAATGTACTTCAGGTTAATTAAGGAAACATTTTTTGATTTCAAAGGAGTACCCAATAACGCAATGCCAAATACTGACTGCATCATCAGGAGCAAACAGGCTTTTTTCATAAATAGAATGTTTATTTTACCATGCCGAGGGCAAGCAAAAGAAAATAGAGCTTTCGCATAATCCAAGGTTATGTTTAGTATTAATGAATAAATAACCAGGTGATTTCAGAGGTCTCTGAACGGTTGGTGGCAAGGGAGGTTAAATGGAAATTAGATAGGGAAAGATTATGACTAAATGGAGTATTTATCTGATCTTGGTGACAGCTCCAGTCTTAATACTAATCAACTCCTTTAAGGTAAATACACATTTGTTATTAACCATATAAATAAAATGCTTTTTAGTCTTAAGTATTAAAGCCGAAGTATTGATTGCTTCTTCGCTCCACACATTTACGAAGTTATTTAGCTGCCCCTTAAAGGATCTATATCGTTCCTATGAAAAATACTTTACAAAAGACGTTTAAATGATTAATTCTACCAATACCCCAATTGAGGTATTTTATAACAACTTTACTTTATTTAAAGCCTCCACTTTATTATGAACCTCTAACTTTTTATAGATGTTCTTCAAATGCTTCCTGGCTGTGTCCGGACTAATATGCAGGTGACAGGCAACTTGTTTGTGGCTCCATCCTTTTGCTAAGATCTCTAAAATTTCTTTTTCCCGCTTGGTTAGGGCTTCTGTTTTTTGTGTTGTAGAACCATTTTTATTGCTCATGGCCCTTACATTTCTTGTACAATTTATTTCAATATACGAGCAAGTCCAATAGTCATTGTGACTATTTTCCGTTAACGGAATTAGACGTATGGTCAGATCAACCCTATTATTCGTGCATATGTAACCAAAGCCGTTGTGTCAATACAATTGGTTTTGGCAAGTAAGTGCCGGCGGTGGTTTTCGGCTGTATGTGGACTGATAAAAAGAAGTTCTGCTATTTCTTTTGTTTGCTTTCCCTCGCTTAGTAAAACCAGGACTTTCATTTCCTGTTGAGTGAGCAGCTTTCCTGGCTCCAGCTTTTTGTTCTCAAAACAATAATTCCAGAATTTGACTTCAGCAGGCGTTGTTATAATCAGGTTGGCTGAAGACTGTTTTTTGAGATGAGTAATATCATGGATATAGCTAAGAAAAAGCAATGGATAGCCATTATTATCTGATTCTATCGGTATGGCCTGTTGCAATATGTGAATGTATAATCCCTCGCTTTTTTTATATAAAGCATCAAAGTTTAAAATTATATTACTCTTATTCACCTCTGTATTATCTACGATATATTGGAAAGAGGTTTGTTGCATTAAAAGCAAGGCTGCAAGATAGGAGGGATGAAAGTTAGCCATAGTAAAATCCACACCATCCTCCGCTGTAAAAAAAGCAGCATTATTGCCCAATACGTTTCTTTTATCTACCGCATACAAAAAGCGGTTACTTAGTTGTACATCAAATAGCGTAATGCATACGCGACTTTGAGAGGAAATTTGTTCAAAGAGAGGGGCATGAGCTAACCATTTATCCTGATATGAAATGGGCTCAGCCGTAAGTGGTTTAAAATGATTCCAATAAGCCTGTACTTTCTCAACCGTATTATAGATGGAAGTATATGGATGTGCTTTAGTTGGCGTATTTAAAATCACTCTACTTAGATATTTTATAATGTTTCAGGTTATAATGTTTCAGGCAAAGTATTTTTACCCAATGAAGAATACCTGTAAATAAAGTGGCGTCTTTTTTCCGGATTGGCAGGTTTGCCTTTTTGAGCAAACGAGATAAAAGCTATGCTATTGGAAAGCAAAAAGAAATAGAAATTCTGCATAATCAAAAGGTTATGTTTAATGTGGATGAATGTATAAATTGGAGATTTCAAGGGGTGGACGCGGCGGATGGACAATCTTTAAACAAGAGACCTTTTTAATTCTAATAGCTCGTTTCAGTTCTAGTACCTATCCTTTTAATTAAGTTAAATATTTATTTATTATCTTCAAAATACTTTTAGATTTATTTCGCGGAACTTAATAGTTTTTACAGTCTACCAGGGAAAGTTGGTTACAGGTCTAAAGGCTCCAAGAGAATCAGCTATGATTAGGTCAAAAAAGGCCTTAAACAAACCTTTTGGATTATAGAACAAATCCCTTACTGGCTTCTGAGAAAGGCATGAAAGGATGAAAAATGAAACGACTGTTCACAAAAATTGCTTGTTCACGGACCGTGAACATTGGTAAAAAGTGAACAGGTGGGGTATTTTTTGTTGATGCTGATTTCATACTCTCTTCATACTCCATCCATGCTTCATCTATATACCATCCATGCACTAAGTATGCTTGTGTCGTCCTGAATTAAGTTGACACGTTGGTTAATTAATCCTGTTTTCAGTTGACATCATTTTTTTATGATCCTGTATTTAGTTTACTGGCGGTAGACAGCTTTCCACCTTGTATATAAAAGGTGATTTGTTATGAATTTAGTTTGTACTCTGGGTTTGTTTATCAGGGTGTTTGGTGTTGTAGTTTTCTTTGATCTGAGTTGTTTGGTGAGTGATATTTTGGTGTGTTTATGCCTGGTTTAACGTGGTGGGATAAGTTATTTTTTGTTTGTTGATGATGCTAAATG
>CBKWHA010000272.1:0-7081 GCA_966674115.1 uncultured Chitinophagaceae bacterium | reverse complement strand
CATACCATATCTACTGCTAAAATGGATGAAGAAAAGTATTACCACTCGGTTGATGACGAAATCGAGACGTTAGACATGGATAATATGATGCAGATCATTGATGCCATCGCAGCAAGCAGTAAGTCCATAGTAGCAGGAAAGGATACCCCTGGTAGGGTGAAAGAAAAATTATAAACTACTACATGACGATCACCGGTACAGAATGAACCGCCGCCGCCATTTCTTTGATCAGCGTGGCATCCTTTTCTATAGCATTTCCAACCACCACCACATCTGCCCCTGCCTTACAATTGAGGTATGCTTTTTCCGCATCACGTATACCGCCACCAACAATAAGTGGTACATCAATATGTTTGGCAACAGCCGAGATCATTTCTTCTGTGATAGCTTTTTTGGCACCACTGCCTGCATCCATATAAATCAGTTTCATGCCTAGCATTTCGCCAGCCATTGCCGTACATAAGGCTATATCACTTTTATCAGAAGGAAGAGGAGTGGCATTGCTGATGTAGGAAACCGTAGTTGGTGCTCCGCCGTCAACTACCATATAACCCGTAGAAATAATTTCCAGTCCGCTCTTTTTTACAAAAGGAGCAGAGATGACATGCTGTCCAATAAGTAATTCCGGATTCCTGCCCGAGATGAGAGAAAGATATAACAACGCATCGGCATGCCTGCTGATTTGTGAAGGACTGCCTGGGAAAAGGAGTACAGGTATATTGCATTGCTGCTTTATCTGTAACACAATTTCATCAAGCTGATTGGAGATCACAAGACTACCACCTACAAAAAAATAGTCAGCACCCGCTTCAACGGCTAATTCAATTACAGGATGTAATGACGATTTCCCTGCTTTATCCGGGTCTATTAAAATGGCAAAAGACTTTTGTCCGCTCTTTTTCTTTTCCAATAACGATTGATAAACAGTCATCCACTAGGGTTATGTTGTTGCAAAAATGCAAAAACTTTTCGGAATGAGGTAGGCAGGCTGTAAACCAATCTGAATGAGCACTTTTTTTAAAATATAATGCCTTCAAAAACGTTATATAATTAGGTGTTTGGTAATTAAAAATTATTTGCCTGATCACCAAAAAAAAATATCCTCAAAATAGCGTGGGAGCGGTGCATAAATCTTGTAAATCACTACCGGCTTGCTTTTCATGAATTGTTCACGCATTTTATGCACAGGTGTGCACAACTATGGCCCTGTATTTTCACTTAGTAAAAATATTTTCGTTCTCCTGCTAAACTTTTTGAGGATGGAAATGAACCTGTTTCAAGACTTATTTGATAGTCCGAACAACACTGAAAACGATAAAACTACCGAAACCCCTGCTAAGAACCTGGAAACTCCGGCAAAGGATGTTGAGGCTCCGGCTAAAATCCCAGAAACTCCGGTTGAAGTTTTAAAAAGCGCATCTGAGGTTTCGGAAATACAAGCTAAGGAATCAGAAACTCCTGCGAAGGAGCCCGAAAAACCTAAAGCAAAAAAAACTAAACTCAACAATATGGCCAGTGCAAAGAAAACCGCCACCAAAGGATTGACCTTCCACCGCAAATTCACCAAAGAAGGTACTTCTGTATTTGATCTTTTCGAGTACGACTACCGCACTTCTGTCATCCGCAATCCAAGCGGGGAGGTTGTGTTTGAAATGAATAATGTGGAGGTGCCTAAAGGCTGGAGCCAAATTGCAACGGACATTCTTGCCCAGAAGTACTTCCGTAAGGCCGGTGTACCCCAGCCGGATGGTACTACCGGACGGGAAACCTCGGTAAAACAAGTTGCACACCGTATGGCTAATTGTTGGAAAGTATGGGGTGAAAGATATGGCTACTTTGCCAGTGAAAAAGATGCACAGGTGTTTTACGAAGAGCTGGTTTACAGCATCCTTGGCCAGATGTGTGTACCAAATTCTCCCCAATGGTTCAACACTGGCTTGCACGAAAGCTATGGCATTACAGGAAAGCCCCAGGGTCACTATTATGTAGATCCTAAAGATGGTCAATTGAAAAACTCCACCTCGGCTTATGAAAGGCCACAACCCCATGCCTGCTTTATTTTGAGTGTAGAGGACGACCTGGTAAGCGAGGGGGGTATCATGGACCTGTGGGTTCGTGAAGCAAGGATCTTTAAATACGGATCGGGTGTTGGTACTAACTTTTCTAACCTGCGAGCTGAAGGTGAAAAACTGAGTGGTGGTGGTACTTCTTCAGGCTTGATGAGCTTCCTGAAGATCGGCGACCGTGCTGCTGGTGCTATTAAGAGTGGAGGTACTACGCGTCGTGCAGCCAAAATGGTATGCCTTGACCTGGACCACCCGGAGATCGTTCAATTTGTAAACTGGAAAGTTGAAGAAGAAAAGAAAGTAGCTGCCCTTATTGCTGCAGGTTATCCTAGCGATTATGAAGGCGAAGCTTACCGTACCGTGAGCGGACAAAACTCCAACAACTCAGTACGCATACCCAATTCCTTCTTTGAAAAGCTTGAAAAAGGAGAGGATTGGGAACTGACTGCGCGTACAGATGGTCGTGCAATGAAGAAGGTTCCATCCCGTGAATTGTGGAACCAGATTGCTTATGCGGCCTGGCGGTGTGCCGACCCTGGTACTCAATATAATACTACCATCAATGAGTGGCATACCTGCCCTGCCGGAGGTGAAATAAGGGCCTCTAACCCTTGTAGTGAATACATGTTCCTCGACAACACCGCCTGCAACTTAGCTTCTGCCAACCTGATGAAGTTCTATGACACAGAAAAGAACATCTTTGATGTAGAGGGCTTTGAATATGTATGTCGTCTATGGACAACTGTTCTGGAAATATCTGTGCTCATGGCGCAGTTCCCATCCAAAGAAGTGGCACAATTGAGTTATGAATACAGAACCCTTGGTCTGGGCTATGCCAACCTGGGTACCTTGTTGATGGTGAGCGGTATTCCTTATGACAGTGAACAAGCCCGTGCAATTGCTGGCGCTTTGACAGCTATCATGACAGGTGTAGCTTATAAGACTTCTGCTGAAATGGCGAAACACCTGGGTGCGTTTCCTCGCTATGAAGAAAACAAAGCTTCCATGCTGCGTGTAATGCACAACCACCGCCTGGCAGCTTATGATGCCGATGAATATGAAGGCTTGAGCATTAAACCACAAGGGCTGAAAGCAAATTACTGTCCTGACTATCTATTGAAAGCTGCTTGCAAGGCTTGGGATGAGGCTGTGGAACTGGGCGAAAAATATGGATACAGGAACGCACAGGCTACTGTAATTGCTCCTACCGGTACAATTGGCCTGGTGATGGATTGCGATACTACTGGTGTAGAACCAGACTTTGCACTAGTGAAGTTTAAAAAATTATCAGGTGGTGGCTACTTCAAGATCATTAACCAGTCAGTTCCTGTTGCCCTGAAAAACTTGGGCTATACCGAAAAGCAAACTGATGCGATCATCAAATATGCAGTAGGTAGCGGCACATTTGCAGGTGCTCCTTTCATCAATCACCAGACGCTGAGTGAAAAAGGATTTATAGAAGCTGAGATCAAAAAATTGGATGCGGCAGTTGCATCTGCTTTCGAGATCGGCTTTGTATTCAATGTGTACACCCTGGGAGAAGAATGTCTGAAGCGTCTCGGTTTTACTCCGGAACAATATTTCAACTTCGAATGGAGCCTGCTGGAGGCATTAGGCTTCACTGATGAACAGATAGATGCAGCTAATGATTTTGTATGTGGTACGATGACCGTAGAAGGTGCGCCTTACCTGAAGCCAGAACACCTGCCAGTGTTTGACTGTGCTAATAAATGCGGCAAAAAAGGTGAGCGCTATATACATGCGCATGGCCATATCCGTATGATGGGCGCAACTCAGCCTTTCATTAGCGGTGCTATATCCAAAACGATCAACCTGCCTCACGAAGCTGCAGTTGATGAAATTGCTGATGCTTACATGTTAAGCTGGAAACTAGGATTGAAAGCATGTGCCTTGTACCGTGATGGTTCTAAATTGTCGCAGCCTTTAAGCAACAAGAGCGATAAGAAGAAGAAAGAAGAAGAAAGCAGCAAAGCAGAAGTGGCAGAAACAATGGAAACAGACTTGGGCATAGTAGACATGGGTAAACTGACCATCGATGAATTGCTTGAAGAAGTACAGAAAAGAGTTCAGTCTTCTCCGGATACTCAGTTGAAACGCCAGTTGGCCATGATCGTAGAAAGACGTGCACTACCGGCCAAGCGCAGGGGCTTTACACAAAAGGCTAAGATCAACGGCCAGGCTGTATTCCTCCGCACCGGTGAGTATGCCGACGGTACGCTGGGAGAGATCTTTATAGACATGGCAAAAGAGGGTGCAACAATGCGTAGCATGTTGAACTGTTTTGCGATCTCAATATCCATCGGTTTACAATATGGCGTTCCGTTAGAAGAATTTGTTGAAAAATTTGTATTCACAAAATTTGATCCGGCAGGCTTTGTTGAACATCCAAATATTAAGTCTACAACTTCAATAGTAGACTTCATCTTCCGTGTGCTTGGTTACGAATACCTGAATAGAACAGACCTAGTTCATGTCTTGGACAAACCGGAAGTAATGAATACAGGTGAAGACGATTGGGATGATGAACCGGCAAATAGCCAACCTGAGTTGTCAAGCGTTCGTGTTGTTGCTCCCCAGCCCCAGGGTGTGAAATCGCAAAAAAGCGCTGCTAAATCTGAAAACAGTAACCTGGGTGCTGTAAATGTTGCAGCTCGTAGCATGCAAAGCGATGCACCTGCTTGTAATACCTGTGGTCACATTACTGTAAGAAGCGGTACTTGCTACAAGTGCTTGAACTGTGGTAATAGCATGGGGTGCAGTTAATCTTTGATTATTTTCGAGAAACCAATTGTACCCAAATAAAAGTCCCGCCGGAGGCGGGACTTTTATTATTTCAGATTCAAACAGTGACCCCATCTATTTCTTCCCGAAAATATTTTCTATTGCGCCCTGCAACATTGGATATTTTTCTATAACAAAGTCCTTAAGTGTTTCAACTACTTGATTAGCTTGCTCATCTGACAGTCCAACTCTTGCTTTTAACCTGTCCACTATTTCATTTACCTGGCCTTCGGCCTTTCCCTTGTTCATTCCAAACATGTTGTCAAACATAAATTCTGATTTAAAAGATTAAAAGTTTTTGATGTAATAATAAAAAGCTGCAGCAGCACTACAGCTTTAAAAAGTTATGAACACTAAAACCAAAGATTATTCAACCTATACCAATTAGTCATTCCAATCTAAGCTACTTTAAGCAAACTCAACTTGCTCTTGTCAAACTTACGGGTAGCATAGTCAATGTCCACAGTAAAGAACTTTTCTTTTGAAGAGGGGAGTTCAAACATAGCGTCTGTGAGGATGCCTTCGCAAATACTTCTTAAACCCCTTGCACCGAGCTTGTATTCCATAGCCTTTTCCACCATGAAGTCAAGCACCTCATTTTCTATTGTCAGCTTGATGCCTTCCAGTTCAAATAGACGCATGTATTGTTTGATCAAAGCATTTTTAGGCTCTGTAAGTATAGCCCTTAAGGTAGTAGCATCTAAAGGATCCAGGTGTGTAATCACAGGTAAACGCCCTAATAATTCAGGTATCAAGCCAAAGGCTTTCAGATCCTGTGCATTCACAAAGCGCAGCAGGTTTTTCTTCATATTTTCCTGCAATTGCTTGTCTACATTAAAACCAATGGTATTGGTTTGTACACGGCGGGCAATGATTTTATCAATGCCATCGAAAGCACCACCACAAATGAATAGAATATTTTGTGTGTTGATCTTTATCAACTTCTGTTCAGGATGTTTGCGGCCTCCCTGTGGCGGCACCAAAACATCTGTACCTTCCAGCAACTTCAGCATACCCTGTTGAACACCCTCACCACTCACATCTCGTGTAATGGAAGGATTATCGCCCTTCCGCGCTATTTTATCAATCTCATCAATATATACAATACCACGTTCTGCAGCAGCTACGTCGTAATTACATACCTGCAGCAAACGGGTTAAAATGCTTTCTACATCTTCACCTACATAACCAGCTTCAGTAAATACAGTGGCATCTACAATGGCAAATGGAACATTGAGCAGCTTCGCAATGGTCTTAGCCAATAAAGTTTTACCGGTACCGGTTTCACCCACCATTACAATATTGCTCTTGTCTATTTCAACTTCATGGTTTGCGTTCTCGGCTGTTTTATATTGTAAACGCTTATAATGGTTATAAACTGCTACAGCCAGAACTTTTTTAGCTTCATCCTGTCCAATCACATACTCATCCAGGAACTTTTTTATTTCAAGGGGCTTTTTTACTGTAAGCTTAAATGAAGAAGGTGCCTTTTCGTCACGGATCATCAATTCCTGGTCAATGATTTCTCGGGCGTGTTCTACACAATTTTCGCAGATGTGCCCTTCCTGGCCCGCAATGAGGATCTTCACCTCATCCCGGCTTCGGCCGCAAAAGGAACAGTGTAATAAGTTTTTAGCCATTAACAGTTGATTAGTTTATTTATATAGAAGGCTTATTTCAAAGGAACGCTGCTTTCAGCTCTCAACAAAATTAAAAAACCGTTGGCGCAAGGACAACGGTTTTCCAGTGATTTAAGAAAGAATTAGTCTATATATTAATATTTTGTTTGGTTAATTAATACAACTTATCTACTATCCTATCTACAATTCCATATTCAATAGACTTTTGTGCGTCCATCCAGTAATCACGGTTAAAGTCCTTCATGACTTTTTCAAACGTTTGACCTGTGTTTTCAGCTAAAATCCGGGCGCCCATTTCTTTTGTCCGTTTGATCTGTTCCGCATGGATTTCCATATCAGCACTCACACCTTGGATGTGGCCGCCCAATGATGGCTGGTGGATCATTACTTCGCCATTAGGAAAAATAAACCTACGTCCTTTGGCGCCACCGCTGAGTAAGATACTGCCCATAGATGCGGCAAGACCCATACAAATCGTGCTTACAGGCGATTTGATCAGCCGCATGGTATCATAGATGACCATACCACTGGTAACAGAGCCACCGGGGCTGCTGATGAAAAACTTGATCTCTT
>CBKWHA010000271.1:0-7081 GCA_966674115.1 uncultured Chitinophagaceae bacterium | reverse complement strand
ATTACTTGCGCATTTTCACCTTTCACAGCTTCTTTCAGAGCTTCTGAATACTTATTGCCGGTGTGCATGGATGGTTCGTCCACATTGGCAACATAGAGTACCGGCTTTTCGGTAAGCAAAAACAGGTCGGCAATAGCAGGGTGTTCTGCTGAATTCAGGTCCAGTTCTCGAATGCTTTTTCCTTGTTCCAGGTGTGCTTTACAACGTTGCAACACTTCCAGTTCGGCTTTGGCCTTTACATCAAATTTGGCTTGTTTTTCTACCCGGCTTATCTTTTTTTCTACGCTTTCCAGGTCTTTTAACTGCAATTCAACGTCGATAATTTCTTTGTCACCAACCGGGTTTATGGCACCTTCCTCGCGCAGTACGTTTTCATCTTCGAAGCAGCGGATCACGTGGATGATGGCATCCACTTCGCGGATATTACCCAGGAATTTATTCCCCAGGCCCTCGCCTTTGCTGGCACCTTTTACCAAGCCTGCGATATCAACAATTTCAATTTGAGTAGGCACAGTGCGGTTGGGGAGTACCAGTTCGGCCAGTTTAGCAAGACGTTCATCCGGAACATCTACCAAACCCACGTTAGGTTCAATAGTGCAAAAACGATAGTTGCTAGCCTGTGCTTTGGCACTATTGCTAACTGCATTGAAGAGGGTCGATTTACCCACATTAGGAAGCCCTACGATGCCTGCTTGTAAAGCCATATTTAGTTTATAGTTTTTTGTTTATAGTTAGTTAATTGTTGGCAGAGCTGATATTTTAAGCCGCGCAAAGATAGGTAATCAGAGCTGGTAAAGATTTTAAGGAAACGTTTAACTTCAGCGCTTGATCAGGTTTGTCATTCTTGCTTGAACTTTACCGGCGTTTAGTTTTGAATTGATTGATAAGAGTGTTCCTGATAAAAACAAATTGTAATTCGTACTTCATAAATCGAAAATTACTATGGTATTAAGCAGAATATGGTCGGCTTTTATTATTGTAGCAATCATTGTGGCTCTTGTCAGGTCTGTAGCAGGTGATGAACAAATCTTCAGCCGGATGGTGGTTGGTAAAGCTGATGATTCATATGATTCGGTTTCATACGTGATGATGGGACAACCAGAACAGGCCGGTTATGCTTCTAAAGAAAGTTTTGTCAGCTACTTAGGGGGCTATGGTTATGTGCTGAAAGATTCGGTGCAGCAGGCAAAAGTGGTTATTGCGGATGAAGCTAACCTTGCGGCTGCTGAAGGGTTGAAAGCCGTTAATCCTGATTTAAAGGTATATAGCTTCAGGTCTATACAATACAGGTTGACCAAAAAGGCCGATGGCATCATTGAGACCTGTAAGAGTGCTGTTAACATTTGTATTGGGCTCATAGGTATAATGGCACTTTTTATGGGCTTTATGAGCATAGCTGAAAGGGCAGGAGGGATACGGTTGTTATCTAAGATCATTGGGCCGTTTTTTTCCAAACTGTTTCCAGAAATTCCCAATGGCCATCCTGCCATGGGCCACATGATGATGAACTTTTCCGCCAATCTTTTAGGACTTGACAATGCTGCCACGCCTTTTGGACTAAAGGCAATGGAAAGTTTACAGGAAATCAATCCCAATAAAGATAAAAGCGTGGCATCTAATGCCCAGATCATGTTTTTGTGTCTGCATGCGGCAGGCTTTAACTTGATTCCGGTAAGCGTAATTGCCGTACGGGCTGCCATGAAAGCCTCCAATCCCACCGACATATTTGTGCCCTGCATGATCACTACTTTTGTAGCTACAATGGCGGCCATGATCATGGTTTCGTTCCGGCAAAAAATCAACCTTTTCCAGCCAGTTGTGCTGGCTTGGGTAGGTGGTGTTTCGGCCATTATCACTTTGCTGGTCATTTATCTTGTTTCGCTGGATTATAATGGCGTACAGTCTTTTTCCAGTGTTTTAAGCAACGGTCTTATCCTGACGATTTTTATTCTTATTGTGCTGGGGGCTTTATACAAAAAGGTCAATGTTTTTGATGCCTTTATTGATGGTGCCAAAGGCGGGTTTGAAACGGCGGTGCGCATTATTCCTTATTTGGTAGGGATGCTGGCCGCCATCAGCTTGCTGCGCACTAGCGGTACGTTTGATGTCATCATCAATGGCATTAAAAGCTTTTTCGTTATGCTGGGAACAGATACCCGCTTCGTGGATGGTTTGCCCACTGCCATCATTAGGCCGTTAAGTGGGAGTGGAGCCAGGGGTATGATGGTGGACACGATGAAAACCTTTGGGCCAGATTCATTTGCCGGCCGCTTGTCCGGCATCATGCAAGGTGCTTCGGATACCACTTTTTATGTAGTAGCTGTATACTTCGGAGCTGTGTCAATAAGAAATACCCGTTATTCCATTGGTACCATGTTGCTGGCAGACCTTGTAGGAATTATTACTTCGATTTCGCTTTGTTATATGTTTTTTGGTTAGCGGTTATTTAAATGTGAACCTTATGGATAAGCCGACGGCTGCAGGTTCGAAGCTTACTTCCTGGATGATGTTCAATTCAGGCTTCCAATCCAAAGAAACATTGATCGGGAAATCCTGGAATTTGTAATCCAATCCAACAATGCCCTGTGCTCCCAAATTTCTTTTATCACCAAAGCCTGCATAAGCACCACCACCATAAAACCAGTTTAATCCGGCAGGGCCTGTCGGTTTGTGTTTTTCCAGCAGTGCTCCTATTGCGAACGGGTCACCAAATGTTACTAATGCTTCCAGTGCTGTGGTGCCAAAAAAATGTTTGAAAGAAATGCCGGTGTTTAGTGCTGCATCGCTGCTACTTAACCGAACACCTAAAGCTGTTTTATAATCCTGTGCATGTCCATAAAAGCCCATCAATAATAAAAAGGAAAAAATAATGCCTGCTTTTTTCATGACCAATAATTTAGGCATCATAACGGAAAAGGACATGTAAATTGTATTTAGAAGAAGTTATTCTTTTTCTGAATAGTGATTATTTTTTTCAGCCGTTCTTGGCGCAAAATACAATGTGGCTAATCCTAATAAACAAGAGAAGAGAGAACCTGTAAGTACAGCGATTTTAGAGAACTGGATCAATTCTGTGTCTCTGAAAGCCAAGTTCGAAATAAAGATGGACATTGTAAAGCCAATTCCTGCCAGCATACCTGCACCAATTAAATGTTTCCAAGTAACCCGAAAGGGCAGGGAACTCCATTTAGCTCGCACCAGCAACCAACTGAACAAGATGATACCCAGAGGTTTACCTATGAGCAAGCCTAATATGATGCCTATGTTATTTTTTTCAAACATCTGTTGTCCCCAACCCTCATGCAATACCAATCCGGTGTTAGCTAATGCAAAGATGGGCAGGATGACAAATGAAACGGGCTTATGCAGGAAGTGTTGTATATGATAGGATGGGTTAGAATCATCGTCTTTCGTAAAAGGAATCGCAAATGCCAGTAATACACCACTGATAGTGGCATGTACGCCGGACTTCATCATGCAATACCACATGATCACTCCTGGAATTAAATAAAAAATAAGTTTATGGACTTTTAATCGGTTGAGGATCAGCAAAAGGCCGAAAATTCCTAATGCTGAACCCAGGTATAGCCAAGAGAGCCCCGTATTGTAAAAAATAGCAATGATCATGATGGCGCCAAGATCGTCTATAATGGCTAACGCTGTTAAAAACACTTTGATTCCATGTGGTATGCGGCTGCCTAAGATCGCAAGCATTCCAATGGCGAAGGCAATATCAGTAGCCATTGGAATGCCAAAGCCGGATTGGGTTTCTGTACCATGATTAATTAAGAAGTGAATTGATGCTGGTAGCAGCATGCCTCCAACTGCTGCGGCAATAGGTAACAGTGCATTTCTAATTTCATGCAGTTCACCTACGTAAAGCTCACGTTCAATTTCAAGCCCAACCAACAAGAAAAAAATGGTCATAAGACCATCATTGATCCAGTGCTCAAGGGAGTAATTTAATTCAACCCCGCCGAATGAAAGGTCTGCATGTTTATGCCAAAAATGTATATATGAATGACCAATTTCTGAATTGGCAATTATTAATGAAAGTATAGTACATCCTAACAAAATAAAGCCGCCAATTTTTTCACTGTGGAAAAAAGCCCTGAAAAACTTGGTTAATTTCATTGCCCTTGTTTTTTAAGACGGCAAGTTATATTGTTCAAGGCAATTAGGAGATTAAGAATTGATAAGTATGCACTTAAGATTTGAGATTCTATAGTTATAGAAAAATATACGCAGGTAACTTTCAGGTACAAGCTACAACAGCAGCTTACCTACTCATTCGAACAATTCATACTTTGTTTTCGGCCTACGATCTTCCAGCCATTTAAAATTGGGAAGGCGCATCTCAGAAGGTAGTTTTTGCTTAATAGGCCATAACGTACCTTTTACACTGCTGCGGAAAACCACTTTAAAGAGTTGATTTTCTTTAAAAAAGACATCCATGATGTCGCTTGTTGTTTGATTGATGCCTGAATAGGCACTATCCTCGTCTTGCAAGAAGTAAATGGATTCCGCAGAGCCCTTTGCCCGGGCAGAATCAAGCGCACCATCTAAAAAGAATGCATCCAAGCGGGTTGATTTTACCTGGTTATAAATGCCGGGTTGGAGCTCATTGATCAAAAAGCTGTTTTCAAAAACCTTGATGCGATCAGCTTTTTTGTTCCTGGTGTAGAGATAGATCGTATCGCCAGTGATCTGACTGCCTTTGCTCCATACTACGGGATTTTGAAATAACTGGAAAGTTGAGTCTTTGAATGAATAAAAGAGGCTGTCACTTATAGATTGCACTGAATCGGAAAACACGCGCACATTCCGAAAGGCCTCAAAGTAGCGGTTGGTGCTATCGGTCTTGTTGGGTTCTTCACTTTTAATGGCAGCGCCGCCACCCTGTTTCAGTGCACTGCCACCTCCCTGCTGGGTTGGTTGTTTTTCTACTGTGCCGGATAATCTGAACTGCTTTCTTATGGCTGCATCCTTTTTTGCCAGTGAATCCCCGTTATTGGCGATCAAGGGGTTTGTTTTAGTTAAACTTAAGGAATCTGTAGTTTTTTTATTTACCAATGAGTCAGAAGTGTTCTTCACTATTAATGAATCAGGAACCTTATTCGCAACTAATGAATCCGGAATATTATCTGCTATCAACGAATCAGGAGTATTCAACTCCACAGTGTCTGAATTCTCATTTATAGAAGTATCTGCTATTTTTCTCAAGTCTGTAAGGCGAGCTGAGAATAATGTATCAGCAGTAATGTAGATAGAGTCTTTTTCCTGTTTAACAATCATCAATGGATTGACGGTAGCCAGGTAAGCTTCTGTTTTTTTATTTACAAATATTTCATTGGCCAGAATGGCGATCCCTTGTGCTGTGTCGCGCATTACACCTCTACCACGGATCTGCACCACGCCAGATGAATCATCATTGGCAATCTGGTCGCCAACGACCGTTAATGCACCGTCTTCAATTGTTGTTCGTTGCGTAAACTGAGCCCTACCACTTCTTAGATCATAATAACCTTCCGTAGTCCGGATCACCCTGCCGCTGGTATCGCGAAGGTAAGTGTCGGCTATAAAACGGGCAGATTGCAATTCTGTATTATATAATAAAGAATCTGCTTTCAGGAAATATCCCGGATCTTTTAGTTCTACATTTTTTTTAAAATAAACATCCCGAAGGTCGGCATAATAAACACCTTCTTTACTGGTAAGCACGGATTTGCGGTTCACAACTTTGCCACCTTTGGTGTAAGTGCCGATATTGCTTATCATATCATAGTCAAGATCGGGCGTGGTTAAGGTAGCCTGGCCATCTGTAAGTTTTACATTTCCTTTTAGATAGGCTTGTCTTTTATCTGTAAGGTAACGGAGATAGTTGGAATAAATATGTGCTGTATCGCTGTCGTTGATATGTACATTTCCAAAAGCCTCAAAAATATTGGCCTGATCGTTTATTATACAGCTATCACAGTAAAATAATGCAGTGCCCTGGCGTAGCTTAACTTTTCCAGCCAATATCTGAACAGAGGCTGTATCATTAATCTTCTTGGAACTCAGCCTGCGAGCATTGAGTATTTGTACAATCTTAGCTGTATCAGTAGCAGGTGATTGTGCATATAAGGAAGAACTAAATCCAAGAATTAAGAAAAAGATGAATGCAATTTGAATCTTCATTGTTTACGCAGGGTTACGCCAGCCGTGTCTTTTAACGAGGGCGAAGTTAGAGCGTCAGGCCTGTTTTTGCCTCCAAATACAGAAATATTAACGTAGCGTTTGGGGTGAACACGGATATCGTCCAGCAGAATTTCAAGACTTAGTGCCGCCTTGTTTAATTGTTCGTATAGCTTTTGATCATTCATCAGTTTACCTAAAGTGCCGTTATTATTATTTAGGTTTTTATCAAGGCGCCCAACTGTTCCCTTCAGTTCTTCAATCGTGCTTTGCAAAGACGCAACAGTTTGCGGTATCGGTGCATTAGCAATATTAGAGGTTGCCAATTCTATATTGCGTATGGAAGCTGATATCTGCTCATTGTTGCGAGCCAGGTTTCCTGTAACCTCATTCAAGTTGCCTGCAACTTGGGCAACCATTCCGGTTTCTGCATTTAGAAGCCTGGAAAGCTGAATAGAAGAATTTGCCAGATGTGCAATCATGGTTTGGAGGTTTGCATTGGTTGCAGGATCAAAAATGTTATGAATACTGCCCAGTACAAATTTTAAAGAGTCAACAGTTTCATTTACCCTGGTAATTGTTGGTGCTAATTGTGTCCTGATGTTTCCCAATAAACCTGCATCGAGGCGTGTAGAAATTGTATCTCCCGGTTTCAGGTATGTATTCGCATTTCCT
Source organism: uncultured Chitinophagaceae bacterium (assembly GCA_966674115.1). Classification (GTDB taxonomy): domain Bacteria; phylum Bacteroidota; class Bacteroidia; order Chitinophagales; family Chitinophagaceae; genus Flavisolibacter. The sequence goes on along the minus strand of CBKWHA010000271.1, from coordinate 229 downwards.
TTTTCGACTGAAATATGAGCAGAACCAACCAAAGAGGCATCAATAAATGCAACAGAGTTGGAAGGAATATTCACATCACGCGTTAAGTGTATTTCAACAATAATATTATTGACTTCTTTATCCGCAGGTTTAAAATCATAGACAGTACCAACAGGTAAGCCATTGATAGTTACAACATTTGATTTCTCCAGTGAACCAATATTGGGAAAAACAGCATAAATAGTTGGGT
>CBKWHA010000270.1:0-7121 GCA_966674115.1 uncultured Chitinophagaceae bacterium | reverse complement strand
CGCCATTTAAAATGATCCAGTCGATAAACTGTTGAACAAGTCCTTTATCCATGAAAATTTACCCCCATCCCCTAAAGGGAAGTTTATTAAAATTGTTGTTTTAAAATTTAAGATTGAAAATTATTGATCATGTAAGCCGTTTTGCCAGTTAACATGCTAAGCATGTACCTTTTCTTTTGTTTCCAATGCCTTTACATCATATTTATCACTTTGAAATTGATTTGCTTTCTTATCATCAAACTCTCCCTCCCACCGGGCTATCACGCAACTGGCCAAGGTATTTCCGATCACGTTAACGGAAGTTCTTGCCATATCCATTAATTCATCTATGCCCAATATGGCCATAATCGGCCAAACAGGCAAGCCAAAAGAGGCGGCGGTACCCAGTAAAATCACCAGCGATGCACGAGGCACTCCGGCCACACCTTTACTAGTAAGCATTAACGTTAATCCCATCAGCACCTGTTCGCCCAGACTCATGGGTATGCCTGCGGCCTGCGCTACAAAAACAGCAGCCAGGGAAAGATAAAGTGTTGTTCCATCCAGGTTAAACGTATATCCCGTTGGCAATACAAATGAAACGATCTTCCGAGGCACTCCGAATTTCTCCATGTTTTCCATTGCCTTGGGTAGCGCCGACTCGGACGAAGTAGTGGCAAAGGCAATGGAAACCGGTTCTGATACTGCTTTTACGAAGTTTTTTACTGGCAGCTTTATGAGCATGGCCACCGGCAAAAGCACCAAAAGTACAAATGCGATCAATGCCAGGTACAAAGTACTTAAAAGCAAGAAGAGCGATTTCAGGATATCTAACCCTAGGTGGCCGACCGTAACAGCAATAGCTGCCCCAACACCAAAGGGTGCAAAATACATAATGATGTTGGTGAAGCGGAACATGGTCTCAGCCAGACTTTCGCAGAAATTCAGCATCGGTTTGCGTTTGTCTTCGCGTAGCATAGCCAGGGCAATCCCAAAGATGACGCTAAACACAACAATGGGCAGTACGTCGCCATTGTACATTGACTTAACAATATTTTCAGGGAAGATGTGCAAAATAACGTCTTGCCAGCTTTGGGGTTGAGTGGGTGGCAGGTCCTGATGAAAGCCTTCCGGCAAATGAATGCCCTCACCGGCTTTGGAAAGATTAATAGCAATCAGGCCAATAATTAATGCGACCGTTGTTACCACTTCAAAATACAGAAGGGACTTCCACCCCATGCGCCCTACCTGTTTTAAATTGGAGTGGCCCGCGATGCCTACAACCAGGGTAGCAAAAAGAATAGGTGCAATAATGGTTTTCACCAGGCGTAGAAAGATCTTGCTTAGCACTTGAAGGTTTTGGGCAAAAACCGGGAAGTCCAGCCCGATCTCTATTCCTATGGCCATGCTGATCAGGATCCAAGCGGTCAGGGTTTTTCTAAAGAAGCCATATAGAACAAGTGATGCAATGAATATCCATCTGACAGAAACCAATAAGGCTTCCGGAAAGAGTATAATTGAATTGTTGTGAAGCAAATACAGGATTGCAACGACTGTAAACAAAATCAGGGACAGTAGTCCACTCTTCCGTTTATTCATAAATGGAATTAAAAGCGCCAAAACTAAGGAAAAGAGTTTGGTTCCGATAGGTGCCCGCCCGGCATCTGGTTAATAAAGCATTAAAATAACCGAAATATGATATAGGATTTCAGCATTTAATTTTGGTTTTTATATAAAAGGGAAAAGATGTTTTCAAATAATCATTATTTTACCCGCTTAAATAGAACTAATTATTATGAGCTTATTTGTCAGGAAACCACTTAAAGGGCTGTTGCTCGAGGCAGAGGAAACAGGCGGCCATACACTTAAAAAGACACTTGGCGCAGGGGGATTGATTGCGCTGGGGATTGGCGCCATTATTGGTGCGGGGCTTTTTTCCATTACAGGTGGTGCTGCTGCTAACCAAGCTGGTCCTGCCATTACGATCTCTTTTATTGTAGCTGCTTTAGGTTGTTGCTTCGCAGGCCTTTGCTATGCCGAGTTCGCTTCCATGATACCGGTAGCAGGCAGTGCTTATACATACTCCTATGCCACCATGGGCGAATTCATAGCCTGGATCATTGGTTGGGATTTAGTTCTGGAATATGCCGTTGGTGCAGCCACGGTGAGTATTAGCTGGAGCCGGTATCTGGTAAAGTTCCTTGAAGGCTTCGATGTGCACCTTCCGGCAAGCCTGGTCACGGGTCCCTGGGATGGCGGCATGATCAACCTTCCGGCCGTTTTCATTGTTGTTCTTATGAGTTTATTATTAATTAAAGGAACACAGGAAAGTGCTTTTGTGAATGCCATTATTGTTTTGCTTAAAGTAGCCGTTGTATTGACTTTCATTATTCTTGGATGGCAATACATCAATAACGACAATTATACCCCTTACATTCCCGATAATACTGGAACTTTTGGTGAGTATGGCTTTAGTGGTATTATCAGGGCCGCTGCCATTGTGTTTTTTGCTTACATAGGTTTTGATGCGGTGAGTACGGCCGCCCAGGAAGCTAAAAACCCCAAAAAAGACATGCCGATAGGCATTTTAGGATCACTGGCCATTTGTACAGTATTGTACATTCTGTTTGCCCATGTGATGACGGGCGTTACCAGTTATACATCGTTTAAAGGACAGGATGGTATTGCCCCTGTAGCTGTTGCGATTGAGCATATGGGTACCCAGGACGCTTCCGGAGCTCTGCACCCAGATTACCCCTGGCTGAACCGTGCTATTATAGTAGCTATCCTGGCTGGTTATGCATCAGTAATCCTGGTAATGCTATTAGGCCAGAGCCGTGTGTTTTTCAGTATGAGTAAGGATGGCTTGATCCCCCGCATTTTTTCGGATGTGCATACAAGATTCAGGACACCCGCAAAAAGCAATTTCCTGTTTATGCTTTTTGTGAGCCTGTTTGCAGCATTTGTGCCGGCAAGGGTTGTGGGTGAAATGACCAGTATCGGGACGCTGTTTGCATTTATCCTGGTTTGTATTGGCGTTATTGTTTTACGCCGCAACATGCCGGATGCGCCCCGTGCTTTTAAGACCCCATTGGTTCCATTAATTCCAATTTTAGGTGTGATTACCTGTTTGTTCATGATGGTATTTCTGCCGCTGGATACCTGGATCCGTTTGATCGTTTGGATGATGATCGGCTTCGATATTTATTTAGTGTATGGCATTCGTCACAGTTATCTGTCCAGCAACCTGCCCGGCACTATTTCGCAGGGAAATAGAGTGATAGGCTGGAGCGGATTGGCATTAGCGATCTTATTAGCCATCGTTGCTTTTGTTCACCACGGAATGACGGAAGCGGATAATCCTGATACAGGACTGTTTTACTTCTCACTGATATTTGCTGCTGTTCATGGGATCATTTTCGGCAGCCGGCTGGCTAAAAGATAAACATCTGAACCCGGATTTGGAAGGATTAAATGGATTATGAGGAGATTAGGATGTAGGGCGTGATATTAGTATTTTTTTAAAGAAAGCAGCTCTATTTTAGTGGGGCTGCTTTTTTGTTTTCGTAAATAGTACTTTTGCGCGGCTGAATGGGCAATGGGCAATGGGCAATGGGCAATGGGCAATGGGCAATGGGCAAAATTGAGATATTGAGATATTGGGAAGTTAAATAGAGCTTATTCAGGAATTAGTTGACTACAAACCACAAATTATAAATTGAAATATGGGTCGCATATTTGAAGTACGTAAAGCCACCATGTTTGCCCGCTGGGACCGGATGGCCAAACAGTTTACCCGCATTGGGAAGGAAATCGCTATTGCCGTAAAGGCTGGAGGACCTGACCCCAACACCAACCCGGCATTGCGCCGTTGCATGCAGAATGCCAAGGCTGTGAATATGCCTAAAGACCGTGTAGAAGCGGCTATCAAAAGGGCTCAGGGTAAGGAAATGGAGAACTATGAGGAGATCTTATATGAGGGCTATGGTCCTAATGGTGTAGCTATCCTTGTTGAAACTGCTACCGATAATCACGTTCGTACTGTGGCCAATGTGAAGTCCGTTTTCAATAAAGGAGGCGGAGCGTTGGGCAATAGCGGCAGCGTAAGCTTCCAATTTAAAAAGATGGGCGTATTTAAACTGAAGCCAGAAGGATTGAACCCGGAAGAACTGGAATTTGAGCTGATAGATTTTGGTTTAGAAGAAATGGGTGAAGGAACCGGTGAGAATGGTGAAGAAGTACTGGTACTGCGCTGCGCCTTTAACGAATTCGGCAACATGCAAAAAGCACTTGAAGAAAAAGGTATTACTCCGATCAGCTCTGAAGTGGAATGGATTCCTACTACTACTGTTGAATTACCTGAAGAACAGGCACAAGAAGTATTGAAGCTGGTTGATAAGCTGGAGCAGGATGACGATGTGCAGAAGGTGTTTCATAATTTGGCTTAATAGGAATTGTCTGAACCCGGATTTGGGAGATTAAGGGATAACAAGGAAAATTAAGATATTCAAAACGGCTCTGGTGGGCCGTTTTTTTTATTGTAGGCACATATAGGTAAGCTGTGTAAGGTGGAAAGTATGCGAACTGATAGGTGTATGATCATTTGCCAAACTGGAGCACGGGAAAGGTAGTGGAAGAGTTTGGAGTGTACAGTATTGAGGTGGCGTGGCTGGAGAAGGTGTCAAAAGCGGTCATTTCTGGTCATTTCCTGTCAATTGGTGCCATGGGTGTTGGAGGGTGTGGCGGGCTAAGGAAACAACTGGCAGTGAAGGGAATGATGAGGGCACAAAGGACAGAGGTAACTTTAATAGGAATGCAGGAAAGGAAAAGACAATTAGCAATGGGCATTAAGTGGGGAAGTACACATAGTGAATGGCTGGCGGAAAGAATTGTGTATGGGGATGAACAGCAAGGACAGCGGCATTTGATATGGGAAAAGGAAATAGGTTGGAAAGCAGTAGAGCATATTAGACAACAAGAGCTGCCTGATTGGTAAAAGTGTATGGTTTCTTCTCGTATGCTGTTCATCAAGCGTTGCATATTACCTTTATACAATGCCGGGGTCGCATCCTATTATACTTTTTGATGGCGTTTGCAATTTTTGCAATGGAGCAGTAAACTTTATTATCCGGAAGGATCATAAGAAGGTTTTCCGTTTTGCTGCTTTACAATCAAAAGCAGGACAAGAATTAGCAGAAAGGTATCACCTGCCCGGCAGCTTTGATTCTTTCATCTTAATCCAAAACGGAAAGGTATACATGAAATCTACAGCAGCATTGCACTTGTGCAATCAACTTTCATGGGGATGGAAATGGACGCAACTGTTTTGGATCATTCCTAAGCCGGTCCGTGATGTTATTTATGATTTTATTGCACGGAACCGATATAAATTGTTTGGCAAAAGGGAGGAATGTATGGTTCCAACTCCGGAATTGCGCAACCGGTTTATTCCTGATTCAAGATAATTTCTCCAGTCATAAACAAGACACATTTTCCACTCATCAAAACCCGGCCATTTTTTAGCTCACACAACAATTCTCCACCACGTTTTGAGAGCTGTTTGCAGAAAAGCTCTTGTTTATTTAGTTTATCACTCCAATAAGGAATGATATTGCAGTGTGCTGAGCCTGTTACGGGATCTTCGGGTATGCCGAAAGCAGGGTAAAAACAACGGGAAACAGCGTCGGCAGAACGGCCTTTTGCTGTAGCAATAACTCCAGCATTCAGGTTTTTCATCAAGCTGAAATCGGGTTCCAGGTTTTGCACTGCTTCTTCATTGGGTAGCACGACAAAATAATCCCTCGACTTTAAAACTTCTACCACGGCGGAGACGCCTAAACTTTCCAACAGGTTTTCAGGAATATCGCAAGGTTCAGGAAAGCGTGCAGGAAAATCGAGTGTGTAGATGCCCTCTTTTATTGATGTTTTTAAAATGCCAGCGACTTGTGTGGAGAATTGGATCTCCTGCACATGTGGCTCTATGAAGTTCTTGATCACATAAGCAGTGGCGAGTGTAGCATGGCCACACAGATCGATCTCTTTTTCCGGCGTAAACCAGCGCAGGTGATAGCCATTATCAGTTTTTACGAAAAAAGCGGTTTCGCTTACATTGTTTTCCATTGCAATCTTCTGCATCAGACTGTCATCAAGCCAGTCCTGTAAGGGAACAACAGCAGCAGGATTACCTCCGAATACTTTATCTGTAAATGCGTCAACCTGGTAAATGGTCAATTTCATAATGAACTAATGGGATCGTGTATAATTTATTTCTTACGGTAAAAATAAAGATTCACGGCGTTAGAAAGGCCTTTCTCGCTCAATGTGTAAAAGCCTGAGTTATCTGCGGCAAAAGTTACAGCTTCGCCCTGAGGTTCGATATGGTAGTACAGATCGGTAAAAGTAGTTGCAAGCGTTGCTGGAATGTCTACAGGCTCTTTGCTCTGGTACACACGTAGTCCAAGATACGTTTTGATCATAATGTATTTGGCATCGTAAGAAATTGCAGCACTTACCACTCCTGTGTAAGGTAGTGAACCAACAGCAATGGCAGTATTGACTGCATTAAAGCTTTGAGGATAAGACAACTTATATATTTTTGAAGGTACATCCCTCTTGGTTATTATGTAAATATCCTTTTTGGCGGGATCAACCAGTAAAGCTTCTGCATCATGAAAACCATCCGGATATTTAAACCGGATTTTTTTGTAATTATCAATAGCATTGACAGATGAGGAAGGTTCTTTGAACTGATATATCATGTATTCATTGCGGTCCAACTTATTGTCTCCTATATCAGCTATGTATAACTGATCTCCAACAAGGGCCATATCTTCCCAGTCATTGTTAGTAGCATTTTTAATTGGTATCTTTTTCACAACGTTTCCTTCATGGCTTAACAGAATCAGGTTTGGAGGATTGCCATTATCTTCCTGAGCCCATAGAAAGCCGGGATTTATTTTGCTATCAGCTATACCAGAAACTTCTGAAACCAATGGATGAATAGGTTTAGCTACCGGAGTGTCAAAGGTTAATTTAGCAGATACTTCAGGTTCTGATTTTCTTTGACAAGCCAGGCAAATGCCAGCAGAAAACAATAAAAGAAAGCATTTAATATATTTTTTCAAATTGGTTAAGGTTAAAGG
>CBKWHA010000269.1:0-7131 GCA_966674115.1 uncultured Chitinophagaceae bacterium | reverse complement strand
GTTCCAGGCGCACAAACTCCACATAGCGGTTCTTGATCTTGCGGGCCTTGAACCAGTCGAACATAACAAAGAAAAGGGCGCCACCTACCACTAGAGTAACATAGCCACCATGGGGGAATTTTTCCATGTTCGCCCATAAGAAGCTAAACTCTATGGTTAGATATACCAAAAGATACAAATAAATAAAGGCAGACCTTGTTCTGTGAATTACCAAATAATTGGCAAAGAGGATGGAGGTGGCGATCATGCAAAGTGTAATGGCCAGACCATAAGCAGCTTCCATGTTAGCTGCCTTTCTAAAGAAAAGCACGATGCCAATACAGCCGGCAAACAACAAGAGGTTAATGGCGGGGATAAAAAGCTGTCCCCTGGCTTCTGTAGGATACACTATTCTGAACTTTGGCCACAGGTTTAGCCGCATGGATTCGCTGATGAGTGTAAAAGAACCAGAAATGAGTGCCTGGCTGGCAATAATAGCAGCGGCAGTAGCAATGGCGATACCAAAGTAGAGAAACCATTCCGGCATCACTCCATAAAACGGGTTAAATCCTCTTTCTATTAATTCCGGAGTAATCCGTTGTCCAAGATGGTGGCTCAATAACCACGCACCTTGCCCCAAATAGTTAAGGATCAGGCAGGACTTAACAAAGATCCAGGAGTAGCGGATGTTCCATTTTCCACAGTGCCCCAAATCTGAATACAGTGCCTCGGCTCCTGTGGTACAGAGGAAAACACCACCAAGGATATAGAAGCCATTGGGATAAGTAGCCAGCAACTTGATGCCATAGTAGGGGTTAAAAGCTTTAAAAACATGTAAGTCATCAGAAATATGTACAATCCCTAAAGTGGCTAACATCAGGAACCAAATTGACATAATGGGTCCAAAGGACCGGCCAATGAAGGCGGTACCAAACTGTTGAATGAAAAACAGGGCTGATAAAATTCCAATAACAATATAGATGATGGTGGTTTGGCTGATATGTGATAAGGCAGGCACTTGCTTTAAACCTTCAATGGCTGAAGTAACAGAGATAGGGGGTGTGATCATGCCATCTGCCAAAAGGGCTGCACCGCCTATCATGGCAGGAATCACCAGCCATTTCTTTCTTCTGCGCACCAGGGCAAAAAGGGAAAAAATACCGCCTTCTCCCCTGTTATCAGCCTGTAGGGTAAGTATTACATACTTAATGGTAGTTTGCAGCGTTAGCGTCCAGATAATTAAGGACAAGGCCCCCACCACCAGTTCTTCCGTAATCATTTTCCCACTGGTAATGGCATTCAATACATACAAAGGTGAAGTACCTATATCTCCATAGATAATTCCAAGAGCAATAAGAAGACCCGCAAACGTGACTTTATTATGAGTAGTTGACATAGTAAGTTGAAATTATTCTTTACATATAAAACGGTAACCAATTCCAGATTCGGTAAGTATTAGTTCGGGACGGTTAGGATCGTTTTCTATCTTTTTACGGAGTTGCGCAATGAATACTCTTAAATATTGTGTTTGATTGATATAGCCAGGTCCCCACACATCCCGCAGCAAATACTGATGCGTCAGCACTTTGCCTTCGTTTCTGGCAAACAGTGCCAGCAAGGCATATTCTGTGGCTGTTAGCTTGATCAGCTCACTGCTTTTTTTTACGGTTCTTTCACTCAGGTTAATTTGTAAATCACCGCATACTATAACGGGTGTGCTTTCTTCTGTTCCTGTGCTTCTCAAGGCTGAACGAATACGGGCCAATAATTCGCCGGTCCGAAAGGGCTTTGACAGGTAATCATTTGCCCCATAATCCAGCGCATTGATGATGTCTTCCTCACTATTTTGAACCGAAAGAATTATGATTGGATCGGTATACCATTCCCTTAGTTTTTGAATTACTCTATGGCCATCTTCATCAGGCAGGCCCAGATCCAAGATGACTAAATCAGGAGGATGATTAGCGGCAACCAACATGCCTTCTTTTGCCGTGGTAGCTTGTTTTACAGCATACCCATCGCTTCCCAGGGTAATACTTAGCAGCTTTCTGATTTGCGGCTCATCATCAATTACTAAAATTTCCGCCTTAGCCATAGCTCTGGTTTTCTATTAATATTTACGGTATCTGCCGGAATACTTATGGTAAACCGTGCACCTCCTGTACGCACATTTTCTAAACGAATAGTTCCGCCTAATGCTTCTGTAAAACCTTTAACAATTGACAGACCAAGTCCAGTACCACCTGTTTTGGAGTTTTTCAAGCGATAAAACTTTCCAAATACGTTTTTGATTTCTTCCTCAGGAAAACCTTTGCCGTTGTCTTCAATGATGATTTGTAATGTATTGGTATGGCATAATGCAGTCAAATGGATCTCACTGTTCCAGGGCGTATACAGGCAGGCGTTGTTCAGAAGGTTGTAAATAATTTGCTCCAGCATTCCTTTATCGAGTTTAAATAAAGGAAGATTGGGATTGATGTTCACAGAGATCTTCTGTGTGCACTTATTTTCTTCAATTCTCTTTATGGCTTCATATATAATTTCATTGATGTCACACCAGTCAATTTTAGGCTGCAGGAAACCAGATTCCAGCCGTGACATACTTAAGAGGTTTTCTACCTGTTGATTCAGGCGGAATGATGCTTTTGAGATTTCGGCTAATAGTTCTCCTTTGTCCTCCTCCGTTAGTTTCATATTATTAGCTAAAAGGGTATCGGCAGCGCCAATAATGGTGGCAATGGGGGTTCGTAGTTCGTGCGACAGTGAATTGAGTAGTGTGTTGTACAATTTCACTGCACTTGCTTTTTCCTCTTTTTGCCTGGCTTCTTTTTGTATCTGTTTTATCTTATGGGTCAGTACAGCATTCACCAAAGCGATAATGAAATACATCACAAATAAGATCAGATCATCTGTTGCACCTATATGGAAAGTAAAACGAGGTGGTATAAAGAAGAAGTTCCAGGCCAAAGAACTCAGGACAGCAGCAACTAATACAGGTAAAATATCAAAAGTGATAGCAATCAACGAAACAGTTACCAACAAAATGAAAGCAACCACCCTGTACCCAATAAATGAAGAAAAGCCAAAACAAACAAGCGATATAATTCCTACTAATAGTAAACTAAACAGGCACTGTTTCGTTTTACTGACCTTATTGATAAAAAGTTCTGACATGATCATGTAATGCCAGAACAAAAGTAAAATGAAAGTTATAAAGATTTTATAAAGATAAGGTAGCCAGAGTGCCCTCTTTTACACCACATAAGCATTCCGTTTTCAGTCACAGTATCATCCTCATAAACATAATGGGCGTTCATGCTGTTTTAATTTTTTGAATTGAATAAATCAAAGGGACATTTATCTGTAATTATTTCTAACTATGATAAAAAATACTGCAGAGTTCTTTCTGTTGAAATCGGGATGAAATTTGTTTACACAAATTGTAACCAAAAGGTTTTATGTCAGTACTGAAACTTTCAGATTATGCCCTTATTGGTGATGCCCGCTCGGCTGCTCTGGTTGGCAAGAATGGTTCTATTGAATGGTGCTGTCTCCCGGAATTTCATTCACCCAGTATTTTTGCAGCTATTTTGGACAGAGAAAAAGGCGGCTATTTTTCAATCGACCCGGTTGAAACATATCAATCCATTCAAAGGTATCTGCCTGCCACTAATGTTGTAGAAACCCATTTCAAAACAGAGCATGGTGAAGCCCGGCTGATCGATGCTTTTGTAGCAATGACCGAAGAACAAAAGAGAGCAGCTCTTTTTCCAGATCATGAGATTTTACGGGTAGTTGAAGGGGTAGCAGGAACAGTACGGATGAAAGTCGAATATGTTCCAAGAATATTTTATGGGAAATCCGCTCCCGTTTTAAATGACAACAAAAAATTGGGTATCCAATTCTCCTGGAAAGGAAACATCTTTATTCTTTTGAGCACCCTGGAGACAGAGCAAATCAAAGTAGTAACTAATGGTCGTGATAGAGCAATCACTGAATTTTATGTGCAACCGGGAGAGCAGGTGATCTTTTCTTTAAGCAACTCCAGCCAAAGTCCGGCCATAATTCCAGAACTTAAAACCACCGGCTGGAAACGGATGCAAAAGACCATCAGCTTTTGGAGAGACTGGATTGCCAAATGTCACTACTCAGGCTTATACGAAGAACAAGTCAAACGAAGTGCGTTTGCTTTAAAACTTCTATGCCATGCTCCTTCAGGAGCAATTGTTGCAGCTATCACCACTTCACTGCCGGAAAAATCGGGCGGAGAAAGAAACTGGGATTATCGTTACTGCTGGCTGCGGGATGCATCTTTTACTACCCGGGTATTAATCAAATTAGGATTTGTAGAAGAGACACATGCCTATTTGAACTGGATACTTCATGCCACTCAGTTAACCCGCCCTAAACTGCAAGTTGTTTATTCGGTCTTCGGCCATTCAAAACTAAAAGAAGAAACGCTTGACTGGCTAAAAGGTTATAAAGACTCAAGACCAGTTCGCATAGGAAATGGAGCCGATGGCCAATTTCAATTAGATGTTTATGGGGAAGTCTTAGATGCCGTTTACACCTATTCATCATTGGTAAAAGAATTTGACCGGACCACTCGAAAATTTATTCTAGGTTTAGGTGAAGTTATCTGCGAGCTGTGGAACCAACCTGATAACGGAATTTGGGAAATCCGTTCTTCTCGTATTCATCATACGCATTCTAAAGTCATGGCTTGGGTAGGCTTGGACCGTCTCATCAAGCTTTGCGAGAAATATCACTGGACAGAGGCACCGCTGAAAAAATGGAAACATACAGCCAGGCTTATTTTCGACGAAGTAGAACAATTTGGTTATAATCATAATGTAAACGCCTATACACGAGAATTGAAAGGAAGCACTTTAGACGCAAGTCTGCTAACATTTTCTCTTGTTAATTATTGTGACGCTTCTTCATTCAGAATGGCTTCTACCACCCAATTGATCTATGAGCGCTTATCGGAAAAAAATTTGATTTACCGGTACAAGGCTGTAGATGACGGACTTTCAGGTAAAGAAGGCTCGTTCGGTATCTGCAATTTCTGGCTTGCTGAAAATTTTGCCAAATCAGGAAGACTGGATAAAGCAATAGAAGTTTTTGAGACTATGCTTAAACATTCAAGCCCTACTGGTCTTTTGTCTGAAGAAATAGATCCTCAGACGAATGAACTGCTTGGTAACTACCCGCAGGGATTTACGCATATTGGACTGATAAATGCTGCGCTTTCTATCAATGAAGCATATCAGAAAAAAAATCATGTCATATGAATATCGACAACTTACTATTTTGGGGCTTTGCAGCAACTTTAATTCTTACTATGATAATGGCCGTCTCCAAGCCCCTTGGCTTCACACGAATGGATATTCCATTCTTGCTAGGAACCATGTTTACTTCCAATCGCAATAAAGCACCCTGGCTTGGATTTATTGCCCATTTATTAATGGGATGGATCTTTTCTTTTATCTATGGCGCTGCCTTTGAAAGTTCAGGACTGCATACCTGGTGGTTTGGGCTGGTGATTGGTTTTGTTCATGGAGTCTTTGTATTGTCAGTCGGTTTACAGATTATCAGTACTTTTCATCCAAGAATGGCGCTCCCTTACCAAGGACCGACACCCACAAAGCAGCTTGAACCTCCCGGCTTTTTTGCGCTCAACTACGGGAGGGGCACACCAATAGTGACACTTCTTGCTCATCTGGTTTATGGCGGGGTTTTAGCTACTTTTTATAAGTAAAATGAGCCTCAAGTAAATATTTAGTTGATGTGAAATTATCAATGAATCATAGTCTTGGTATCCATCACTTTCCCATCTGTAATGATGCTGTACTTATAGATGCCTTTCCTTAAATGGGAAGCGTCTATTGTTATATTGTCCTCCCCTCTTGTTTGGATGTCAATTCTCTTCCTCACGTTGCCTAATGGATCATACACTACAAGCTGTGCCTTTTTAACGGTTTCCGGGATAAATTTCTTCTAGTGGCCAGTTGTTGGGATTGGCAGCATTTAAAAAGGCAGCTATGTCATCTGCGTTGGCTCTCCATCGAGCATCGGCATCATTCAAAGCGTCGGTGTTACCGTCATCAAGAGCAGTCAGCAGGTCGGCCGCAATGGTAATGTGCGTCCGCAACAATGTAGCCAATTGATTGCCGGCTGCTTCGCCATAATAGGGTTTAATGGCATTGCCTATATCATCCTGGTTTTGAAGCAGGCGGCCCACAGCCTCGGTTGTACCAGGCAGTTCATCAATAATGTTGAAGATGACATTGCGTGTCCAGGTGATATGATCTTCCCACAGCTTCCGCATGTCTGATTTTAAATCACAACAGGTTGATTTACTATTTTGTGCTGTAACGGTATCACTGGCTACAAGCATGCCCGCCAGAGCCAGAATCAGAAAAGTAGATCTTGCTTTCATCGCATGGAGTGTTTAAAGTGTGATTATGTGATATTACACTATCATTACTTTTGATTGATACGTTGTATATATTCAGGAGTTGTCTTATCGTTTATTTTATTGATACATTTAAAAACTCTGTTCAAAACCCTTCTACCTCTCGTAAAACAGAACACTTATACTATAACATGCTATATTCTAATAGATTAAGTATACCAGCAAAAGGTTACAAATACTTGAGATAAATAAAAAACTTCTGGTATTGTACAAAAGCAAAAGGCTGAGGTGATCCTTATCAACCCTCAGCCTTTTACTTAGAAAATGTTCTCTTTATTGTTACCTGTTATTATTTCTGCTTTTCATAAGCTCCAGCTTTCTTTTGCTTTTTACTCACTTTCTGCTTTGCCAGGTCCATGCCGCATTTACCACATATCCCAGGTTTATCACTACTTACCTCCGGATGCATGGGACAGGTATACAACTTCATCACGCCCATCTTCATTTCTTCCTTCTTAGACAATGTCAGATCACCCTTACATTTAGGACATTTGCCTGTTACATTACTTACCACTTCCGGATGCATCGGGCAAGTGTACTTTGCTTGCACGGTTGGTTCTGGAACAGTTTTACCTTTTACTACTTCTTTATCAACTTGTGCCAGCAAAATTTGAGTACTTAACAGAATTGAAATGATGAGAAATACCTTTTTCATTATATTAATTTTTTGATTT
>CBKWHA010000268.1:0-7147 GCA_966674115.1 uncultured Chitinophagaceae bacterium | reverse complement strand
TATACAAAGATGACCAGGGGCACTTGCATTACGCCGGCTGCGTTGACGGTTTCCCAAAACTGGCCCTCTGAAGTAGAGGCATCACCTATGGTGCAAAAACATACTTCATTACCATTCCTGGATAGATGGGAAAAAGTTTGCAGCTCCCTGATGTTGCGAAAACACTTAGAAGCCAAGGCTAATCCCAATGCCCTGGTCATTTGACCGGCAGTGGTAGAAATATCGGAAGTTATATTTTTTCTATTGACAAGGTCCAGCCATTCCCCTTTTTCATTTACAAAAGGAGTAGCGAAGTGGGCATTCATTTGCCTGCCGCCGCTGAAGGGGTCGTGTTTTGCATCAGGATCGGCATAGAGCTGCGAAAAGAACTGATCCACGGTGGCCAGTCCTGAAGCGAACATGAAGGTTTGATCGCGGTAGTAGCCGGCGCGGAAATCGCCGGGCTGGAAAAACTTAGCCATGGCTACCTGGGCCACTTCTTTTCCGTCGCCGAATATGCCAAACTTGGCTTTTCCGGTCAGCACCTCTTTGCGGCTGATCAGGCTGGTTTCGCGGCTAATGCAAATCCAGCGGTAGTCCTGCAGCACTTCTTCGCGGAAATTATCGAAAGAAAGCCTTTCCAAAGAAGGCTGGGCAAGCTCAATTGAATTTTCCATGATACAAAAATAGGCTATTGGAGTAAGTGATGGGCAATGGGGAATTGGCAACTGGCAATAGGCAACAGGCAATGAGTTCGGGAGATATGTGATGAGGGGGTTTGGTAACGTTAAATAATGCTAAAATAGATGGGAGACTTTTGATTGCAATGAGTTTAGTGTATTTTTGAAATTGTAACCAATAAGAAATGAAAAAGCTTTTCTTTTTCCTGCTTCTTTTACCATTTGCATTTATTGCTAAGGCGCAAACATCGGCGCCAGCAGAAGATATGCTGGAAATAAAAACTGCGGAGCATAATTTTGGAAAGATCTCCCAGGGCAAACCTGTTTATTATTTTTTTGAAATTGCCAACAAAGGCAACAAACCCTTGAAACTGGATAATGTAAGCGCCAGTTGCGGGTGTACTACACCTGAATGGAGCCGTGATGAAATAGCTCCCGGAGCCATCGCCAAGATCAAAGTAGGATATAACGCGGCCAGTGAAGGGATTTTCGAGAAAACAATCACCATTTTCTACAATGGCAACCAAACTAAAGTGCTCAGAATCAAAGGGGAAGTCTGGAAAACACCAGCAGGTGCAGCACCACCCAATGCTTCTGTTCAGTTTTTGAAACAACAGCTCCTGTAAGTAACAAGAAAGTACGGATGATATTTTATCTTTTATTTTAAAAATTTGTAGTTTTCTTTGCATCTATACATTTGTAATTAAATCCGGTTAAACCGCCTATAAAACTTAAAAGCACCGATTAATGAAAAAGTTTTTTCTAGCTACTATAGCGTTTGTTTTCAGCCTTAGCGTGATGGCGCAACAAAAAGCAGACGATGTTATTAAAGTAAATACCGAGACGTTTGATTTTGGCAAGATCAAACAAGGAGTTCCTGTAACAACTTATTTTGAGATCAAGAATATCAGCGACAAACCTGTTGTTGTAGAAAACACTTGGGGATCTTGTGGGTGCACTACTCCGGAAAAACCAGAGAAACCCATTATGCCTAATGCAACAGTCAAAATAAAAGTAAATTATAATGCGGCTGCCCTTGATAAATTCACTAAAGATGTGTTTATCAAACTAGCTGGTATACAAGAACCTAAAAATATTAAGATCACCGGTGAGGTTTTAGCCCCTGCTGCCTATGATGCATATGCCAAAGAAAATGCGAAAGCCGCAGCGGCAGCCAAAAAACCTAAACCGGGCAGGTAATAAATTTTTTACAGTAATAAAAAAACCCTGCACATCCAGTGCAGGGTTTTTTGTTTGGTATTATTTCTAAAGCCTAGCGGCTTGCATCCTGTGTTCAGAGCCTTTGTTCCCTATTCTTGAACCTTATTCTTAAACTTTAATTCATTTATTTTTGCGTTATGTTAGCAATCTCTCAACGTGGGCAGGAAATGCCATCTTCGCCAATCAGGAAACTGGTACCCTATGCAGAAGCTGCCAAGAAAAAAGGCATCCATGTTTATCATTTAAATATCGGACAACCTGATATTGAAACACCTCCTGCCATGTTGAATGCGGTGCGCCGTGCAGACATACGCACACTGGAATACAGCCACAGCGCTGGCAATGAGAGTTACCGCAGAAAGCTGGTGGACTATTATAAAACCGTTGACATCCATGTTCACCACGATGAGCTACTGGTAACTACCGGTGGCTCTGAAGCCATTTTGTTCAGCTTTTTCATTTGCATGAATCCCGGTGATGAAGTGATCATTCCTGAACCTTATTATGCCAATTATAACAGCTTTGCCGTTGCCGCAGGCATTAATGTGGTTCCGATCACTTCCCGGATCGAGACTGGCTTTGCACTGCCGCCTATAGGTGATTTTGAGAAAGTAATTACGCCTAAAACAAAGGCAATTATTATATGCAACCCCAACAATCCTACCGGCTATCTATACAGCCGCGAGGAAATGGAAGACCTGAAGACGATCTGCCTGAAGCATAATCTCTATCTTTTGTCTGATGAAGCTTACCGGGAGTTTTGTTATGATGGTGAATATATTAGTGCTATGCACCTGAAGGGCATGGAAGAGAACGTGGTACTGATCGATACCATTAGCAAGCGATATAGTGCAACAGGGGCCAGGATCGGTGCGTTGGTAACTAAAAATAAGGCTGTTTATGATGCAGCCATGAAGTTTGCCCAGGCCCGTCTGAGCCCTCCGGGACTGGCTCAAATATTAGGCGAAGCTGCTGTAGACCTGCCACATTCTTATTTTGATGCAACCAAGGCAGAATACCTATCGCGCAGAAACCTGCTGGTTAGCCGCCTCAATGATATGCCTGGCGTTTTTTGCCCTAATCCGGGCGGTGCTTTTTATGCGATGGCCAAGTTGCCTATTGATGATTCGGACAAGTTTTGCCAGTGGATGCTGGAATCATTTTCCTATCAAAATAAAACCATTATGCTAGCGCCTGCGACCGGATTTTACAGCACACCGGGCTTAGGCAAACAGGAGGTGCGTTTTGCTTATGTTCTGAACAAGGAGGACCTGAATGCGGCAATGGACTGCCTGGAGCAAGCACTGCTACAATACCCGGGGAGGAGCATAGAGTTGGCGAGTTCAGAGTTCGTAGTTCATAGTTCATAATTGCACGTTGTGGCTTGTGGGTAATGAATTAGGGGTTGTAGGGTTTGAAATATTGATGTGTAAATTCCTACTCATTTACACAAAAAATTATAAGAAAAGGGAAAGCCTGCCGGGATGGCAAGGCTTTTTTATTTTACTGAATGTCAGCAAGTTATAAAATCATTGCCTGAAAAAAGCATTTGTGCCGGATAGTAAGCAAGATTTTCGCTGTATGTAACGAAAACGATTCTTATGGCAACAAATGAACAATATGGAAGCTGGCATGCAGATAGTGAATTTCAACCGACAGAAGTTGGAACCAATATGATCAATGTAGGTTGGAATGAACGCTTGATCAGTGCTACTTTAGGTGCTTTTATGCTGTCATCCGGCATCAATAATCTTTTCAGGCATCCTATTAGTGCATTGGTGAAAACAGCATTAGGCGGCTTCTTGTTATATAGGGGCGCATCTGGAAATTGTCCGTTTTACACCAGCATAGGAAAAACAAAAGGCGTATCGCAAACCAATGCCATCAACATCAGAACAAGCCTGATCGTGAATAAACCAAAGGATGAGGTTTATGCGTTTTGGCGTAAACTGGAGAATCTGCCGCTATTTATGAAACACCTGGCATCGGTTACAGAGATCGATTCCAAGCATTCACATTGGGAAGCTGTTATCCCCGGAAATATCGGTAAAATAAAATGGAATGCCGAGATTGTAAAAGAAGAACCAGGCTATATGATTGGCTGGCAGTCTATTCCCAATTCCACAATCAATAATGCAGGAAAGGTTGTTTTTCATGACGCCTTAGGCGGACAAGGTACTGAACTGGAAGTTGTGATCATTTACCATGCTCCGGCAGGTGAATTAGGTGCGGGGATTGCCAGGCTAATCAATCCTGTATTTGAAAAGGTAATACGGCAGGATGTGATGAACTTTAAAGAATACATTGAGACGAAATATAATCCTAAGGCTGCTTCTACTACAACAGGTGCTACGGCAACAACAGGCACAATGGCAAATACGGGCAGAACAAGTCCAGCAGGCGGCAGTACTACAGGCACTACCGGATCTTCCCAAATGCAAAATAGAGGCAGGAGTTCACAACAATCTGGCGAATCCCAGTCTCGGGAGCAAGGTCAAAATAACTTAGGACAGAGCTAAGTGAAGGGTGAAATGTCATACGTGAAAGGTGATAAGGACAGAGGAACCGGATGAGTGGGAATTGGAAGTTGGGTTTTGAAGTTATTAAATGGATTAAGCAGTTTCAAGGGTTTTAGAGTTTATAGGGCCGGATGAACAGAAAGGCAATGAACTTGTGCTTTCAGTTTTTACGTTTGATGTTTCACGTTTCACTCGTTAAAATACATACAAGGAATATATGGTTTCCATAACAGCAAAGGAATACACCTAAAAAAATCTTTCTTAACAATCATTAGCAATTTTATAACATATGATCCTTACAATTATCAGCGATAATTATTTCCTTTGCTATAAATGTTCTAATAACGGTTATAGTTTTTAAAACATTTAGATTCAGAGCATTTTACTTCAAGATATTTAGAGGCATCAACAGCCTTATAATTTTTTCATATGGCAAGCAATCGTTAAACGCCCGGTGTTTCTACATCGGGCTTTTTTATTATTGAAGAGTATTACTCTACTCAATAAACGTTATACCTTTAACAGTTCACTCCCCTCCCTATTTCAAAGCCATCAACTGTTTAAAACATAAACACATATGAAACACCTATTTAAATTTGGCTTGCTAGCCGTCATTCTGCTTTGTTTTACCAACAGCCATGCACAACAAGTAATTAAAGCAAAAACAAAAGAAGGTGTTACCAAGGTAAAAGGGCCAGGCTATAAAAAAGATAAAAGCACCGGTAAAGAAAGCCTACCTATGCAAGGCGCTTATGCCATGTATAATCAAGTTGTAAACGATGGTACCAAGGACAGCGTGATAGGCAAGGAGCAAATGAAGATATACACCGGCCGGCACATCATGTATGCCCAGCGCAGAGCAGAAGATTCATTGGCAAATTATGGCATCGGGACATACCAGGTTGAGAACGGAAAGGTAATGGAATACATGTTTTATACAGCTTCAGGCGGACCTCATAATGACACGTTCGAACTTCAAATCAACAAAACAGCCGATGGCTATTCTCAAATCATTAACTTACCAGAAGAGAGTGGAAGGCAATTTGTGTTGACTGAAGACTACAAGGCTGTTGGAAAAAATGTTAGTTCACCGCTGGATGGAGCCTGGAAACAAACCAGGAATGTGTACATTTCCAACCAGGGAGATACTATACTTAATAATACACCTATTCAATTCAAAGTATTTCAATCAGGTCATTTTATTTGGGCCAATACGTCCTTGGATTCAGCTACCCAAAATCCAGTATCTTTCTTTGGATATGGCACTTTTGAGATGAAAGGCAACAATCAGGCAACAGAAGTAAATACCAATTCTTCTTATGCAACAGCACTTGTAGGAATACCTGTAAAGCTGGATTTGAAATTCGAGGGGAAAGACCTTTATCAGCAAACTATTGTGTATCCGGATGGGAGTAAGGCTATTGAATATTATGAGCGGTTGGAGAGATAATTTACAAGTTCCTGAGTTCACGATTTTACAAGTTATAAGTTCAAAGTCCAGAGTTACGAGTTATGGGTTATGAGTTTATGAGTTATGAGCGGGAAGTGGACAATGAGGAGCGTTAAGAGATAAAAATGGTTAATAAAAAGACCGCTTTCCCGAAGCGGTCTTTTTAGATTGGCCTTATATGAGCTATACCCGATTACTTAATCTTAATGGATTTGGTGATTTTCTGAGCCCCTTCTTTTTTAGGAAGACTTACATGCAAGATACCATCTTGGTAATGAGCCGAAATGTTGTTGGCATCCACGGTGTCATCCAAACTGAAGCTACGAGAAAAGGACTGAGTTCTGTACTCGCTGCGTACATAGCCTTCAGCTTGGTTATCTTCCTTGTTTTCTTCTTTGTGTTCATAGGATATGTTCAGCATGTCGTTAGTCACTTGCACGCTGAAGTCTTCTTTCTTCAGACCAGGGGCGACCACTTCCATTTCATAAGTCTTGTCGGTTTCCCGGATGTTGACTGGTACCCGATTCCAAAGACCGGTGGAGCCCCAATAGTCATCATCAAAGAAACGAGTCAAACTATCGTTGAACACCCGATCTACCAAACCACTAAGTGTTGTCATCGGCAAGTTGCCTTGATTTCTCTTAATGATGTTAGCCATAGTGTCCTCCTTTTTTAGTTTGTTTTTCAAATTCACCCGTGTAGATACAAAGTGCGTGCTAATGCCTAAAGCATTGAAAACTTGACACCTAACTTGTCATTTTTACAAGTGCAGGGCTGAATCCTGAAAATTTTTCAGTGTGTCTTTGGCACGTTGGCTGTTATTGATGAGTAAGTGGTTCAGGCAGTTTTATTCTAACTGGCGCATCCTGTAAATACGTTCTTCCGGATCGTCTGCCTGTTGCTCAGGAGCAGGTAAAGTCTGCCACATAAGCCTCGACTGAATAACCCAAACTGGAAGCAATAACAAAAGTATAGGGCCGTAAAAATAGTCAAGAGGTTTCCCCTTTACTTCTACACAGTAACAGTAATGATACAGCAGATCTACACGAAACAGGAACGTCAAAGACGGGATATTGAGAAATGAAAATGTGGAAAAAGGGTTGGAGATAATAAAAAACGAAGGCAGGAATGCAGGACTGGGGCGGGTTTTAGCAGATTCAGGCAGGTTTTGGAATAATAGATTCTCCCCTCTTTTGTTTAGCCGGCCAAATAAAGATGGGTTATTTTTGTGGTATTGAATGAGGGAGCAGAAGGCAAGGCAACCGTTAGACAGGACAAGCATCGGTAGCAAAGGCAAG
>CBKWHA010000267.1:0-7271 GCA_966674115.1 uncultured Chitinophagaceae bacterium | reverse complement strand
GACGCTGGGGGAGTGAGAAACGTATGATCGCCCCTTACCTGGTGCAGGGCCCCGGCGGTACCTGGCAGTGCGTATGGAGTCTGAATGAAAGGGAACGTCTTTTTGCCTATGCTGCATCAAAAGACCTGGTTTATTGGGAACCCCAAAAATACCCGGAGGTGAAAGCAGGGTCAAATGTACTTCGCCCGGTTTTGCAGTATGATACAAAGGCAGGCCTTTATAGCATTAGCTATACTGATGCTGCAGGCAAGTATTACCGTGTAACTACCAAAGATTTTAAGGCTTATAGTGCCGCCACAGAAGTACCGCAGTCGCAATACAACAATCCTAGCCTGACGATCACATTATCAGGCGGCAGCGTAACCGGGCAGGTGCACCGGGTGCCCTGGACAGTAGTGGATAAGCTGACCAAAACTTATGAGCTGAAACAGTATAAGAACAATTTGTATGGAGAATCGGCAAAAGACGATGCAACGCGCTTTGCTGATCTTAAGCCTGTGACTGCTACCATTTCCGTGCAAGGTTCAAAAGCCAAGCCCATCAGCGATATGCTACTGGGAATCTTTTTTGAAGACATCAACTATGCAGCCGATGGCGGATTGTATGCAGAACTGGTACAAAACCGTGATTTTGAATATGCACTGAGTGATAAGGAAGGCCGTGACAAGAACTGGAATGCTGCTCACTCGTGGACCCTGAAAGGTGAGCATGCCAGTTTTACTATTGATAGCAGTGCTCCCATACATACCAATAATGCTCATTATGCAGTACTGCAAACCAATACATCCGGTGCTTCGCTGGTGAATAGAGGCTTTGATGGTATTGCCGTAAAGAAAGGAGAAAAGTATAATTTCTCGCTGTTTACCAAACAACTGGAAGGAAAGGGCGGAAAGCTGCTGGTGCGGCTGGTGAATAAGAATGGGGAAGTGTTAGCACAGGCGCAGTTACCAGCGTCTTCCAGGGAGTGGAAAACATCCAAAGCTGTATTGGTTCCCTCTGCTGATGCCGCCGATGCTGCCCTGGAGTTGCAGCCGCTTTTTGTAGGAAAATTGGCGCTGGATATGGTCTCTTTATTTCCGCAAAATACCTTCAAAGGCAGAAAGAATGGGATGAGGGCAGACCTTGCTCAGGTGGTTGCAGACATTAAACCACGCTTTGTCCGTTTCCCAGGCGGTTGTGTGGCTCATGGAGATGGGTTAGGCAACATTTACCGTTGGAAAAATACCATAGGTCCATTAGAAGCCCGCAAGCCGCAGCGTAACCTGTGGGGTTATCACCAGACAGCAGGTTTGGGTTATTTTGAATACTTCCAGTTCTGTGAAGATATTGGTGCTCAGCCACTGCCCGTAGTTGCGGCAGGAGTACCTTGCCAGAATTCCGGAAACGGACCACATGGAGGTGGACAGCAAGGTGGTATTCCCATGGAGGAAATGGATGAATACATACAGGAGATCTTTGACCTGGTGGAATGGGCCAATGGCGACGTTAATACGAAATGGGGCAAGATGAGGGCTGCTGCCGGTCATCCCAAGCCATTCAATCTTAAGTACATTGGCATTGGTAATGAAGACATGATCACGGATGTATTTCAAGAGCGGTTTACGATGATCTATAATGCCATGAAGGAGAAGCATCCTGAAATTACTGTGATTGGAACTGTAGGACCTTTCTATGAAGGAACGGATTATGAGGAAGGATGGGAGCTGGCTTCACAATTAAAAGTGCCCATGGTTGATGAACATTATTATTGTGCTCCAGGTTGGTTTATACACAACCAGGATTATTATGACCGATATGACCGTACCAAACCGAAAGTGTATCTGGGTGAGTATGCTTCATGGGGAAGCGCCTTGTATAATGCACTTGCAGAGGCTCTTTATCTCACCAATATCGAGCGCAACGGGGATGTGGTGAGCATGACCTCTTATGCGCCCTTACTGGCCAAGGAAGGGCATACGCAATGGAACCCGGACATGATCTATTTTAACAATACAGAAGTGAAGCCTACAGTATGTTATGAGGTGCAACGGCTTTACGGGCACCATTCGGGCAATGAATACCTGCCGGGCAGCATCGACATTTCCAATAATAATGAGGCCGTTAAAAAACGCATTGCTTATTCTGTGGTCAAAGATTCGAAGAGTAATGATGTGATCGTGAAAATGGTCAATCTATTGCCTGTGGCAGTCAATGCATCAGTGAACCTGAAAGATGTTGCGCTTGCTGATACAAAAGGAGTGAAGACTGTATTGCAAGGAAATCCTGCAGAGAAGAACCAGAAGCCTGTTACATCGGAGTGCTCTGTTTCAGAAAAGTTTACATCTGAATTGCCGCCTTATTCTTTTACCATTATCAGGGTGAAAACAAAATAGAAGGATCAGGATTTTTGCTATTAGGTCATTGATTTATAGTGAATTGTAAAAAAAAGCAGTATAATTGTTGTTTGTACGATTATACTGCTTAATTTTATAGATCAAACCCGCTTGCCGTCGAATTGAAAGAAAATAAACATACCACCAATCTTCTTTGGGATCGCATGCGATCTGGTGACTCTGCTGCTTTGCAGGAGTTGTATAGCACATATTATCAATATCTTTTTGGGGCCGGATTCAGCCTTTGCCTGGACAAGGAATTGACCAAAGATTGTATACACGATCTGTTCCTGGGTTTATGGGCAAAGCGTGCTCATATGAAGCCTGTATCTTCTGTTGGCGCTTACCTACGCATTTGTCTACGCAGGAAAATTATTGACCTCCTGAAGAAAGATCAGCTATTGGAGCAGCATATCCCCTGCGATGAATATGAACAGCAATTCTCCTATGAAGAGGTGATCATAGCTTTTCAAACAGAACAGGAAACCAAGCAGAAGCTTGAAAAAGCATTGTCACAGCTTACAAAAAAGCAAAAGGAAGTCATCAGGTTGCGCTTTTTTGAGAACAAAAACTTTGAGGAAATCGCAGTTCTTTTAAACAGCGAGGCTCGCACGATCTACAATCATATGTACGAAGCCATGAAGATGCTCCGGTATTATCTTTCCTCTATTTATACCCCCTAGAAAACTTTTTTAAAAAAAGTTCAAAAATTTCTGGTAAAAAAATACTCTTCTGCCGTCTTTTCTTTAGAATCGGGATGAATGAAGGATTATTCAGCATATTCAGTGGAAGATTTTGTCACTGATGAATCATATTTACGATACTATTACAAAGAGAATGAAGAAGACATTCGATTTTGGACTGATTGGATAAGCAGGCATCCGGAAAAATTGGATGTCATCATTTCGGCCAATAATTATATAGAAGCATTTTCGGTGCGGCTTTCAGATGCTGAATTTCAAAAGGAACAACAACGCTTTGCCGAAGCGTTGAGAAATCTCACAGGAGATGAAAATGATCTGACCACTTTCGAAACAACAGATAAATTATCTGTATCACCCTCTACAACAAGACTACGTAAAACAGTAGTTCTTAGTACAGCCATACTTATATTCATTAGTGTTTATTTTTTTGTTGTTCGTGACAACAGGGCACCAGTGGCACAAGTTGCTCCTGAAAGCATTGTATTCGTTGAAAAATATGTACCTAAAGGAGAGCAGGCCAGGATCGTCTTACCAGACGGAACTGAAGTCCATCTAAATGCTGATAGTCGTTTGGTGTATCCTTCAAAATTTACAGGAAAGCAGAGAGAGGTACAATTAACCGGAGAGGCGTTTTTTCATGTGAAAAGGGATACGCTACATCCTTTTCATATTGTCTCTGGTAATTTGATGACAACTGTATTGGGAACATCTTTCAATGTTAAATGTTATCAGAATGACAAGCAGGTTAAGGTGGCTTTAGTTACAGGTAAAGTAAAACTAGACAGGGTAACAGATTCCATCAATAAGAAAGTAATAGGTGAAACTATTTTTCTGACTCCATCAGAAATGGGTGTATTTAACAAGCGCAGCCTGGCACTTGAAAAAAAGAAATATAATATAGACGAAGAACTGGGTTGGCAAAAAGGAGTTATTGTATTTAAAAATGCAGACTTCAATGAAATAGCCGGACGTATTCAGCGGACTTACAATATCAATCTCGTTAACAGTAGTAGAAAAAAGCAATGGAGTTTTACAGGTACTTTCAGCAATATGTCTGCGGAAGAGATCATTAAAAGTATTTGTCTGTCGAAAAAACTTACCTATACCACTAATGGGGATACAATAGTTATTAAATAGTAACATTTCAAAACGTAAAATTAAACTGTATGAGCAAATTGTTCTATCGATTGCTTAAGGAGAAAATATTGTATGTTCTCCTTCCGCTTGCCATGTTGTTCCTGGTGCAAGGGGCAACGGCCTTTGAATATGTAAATGACCAGGATCCTTTGGAAGCTACCATTAAAATCAGTAAAAAGTCTGAAAAGCTGGGTGCTTTATTTAGTATTGTAGAAAAACAAACTTCCTTACGATTTGCTTATGATGCCAGTGAATTAGACATCGATAAGTTGATCACTTTAAAGAATGAGGTGCTGGTTCTGAAGCAATTACTATTAGAGATGAGTAAGCAAACTGGTGCTTCTTTTGAATTGTCGAAAAATGTAGTTACTGTTATTCCACCTAAAAATACAGTGACAATCAGCTCAATTAGTTTATCAACAGCAAAGGCTATTACAGGAAAAGTACTTGATAAAAATGGTGCACCAGTTGCCGGGGCTACCGTTATTGTTAAAGGTACAAATAAGGGAACTTCAACTGATGCCAATGGGAACTTTAGAATTGATGCTAATGAAGGCGATGTTTTGGAAGTAACATCTATTGGTTTTGAAAAAATTGAAGTAAAAGTTGGCAGCACTTCCGATCTATCAATTGTTCTTACAGAAACCAACAAGGCTTTGAATGAAATTGTTGTGATTGGTTATGGTACGCAACGAAAGGGGGATATAACCAGTGCAGTTGCGTCTTTAAAAGCAGAAAATTTCGTAAAAGCGCCGGTAAAGGATATCGGTCAGCTAATACAAGGTAAGTTTGCCGGTGTTATTATTAATAATGCGTCTGGCGATCCTACTTCAAATGTAGGCATTCAATTGCGTGGCAGAACTACCTTGTTTGGAGCCAGCACTTCACCATTAGTTTTAATTGATGGAATGCCTGGTGATTTTAATACAGTTTCGCCTGAAGATATTGAATCGATTGATGTATTAAAAGATGGTTCGGCTGCAGCTATTTACGGTATCCGGGCTAATAATGGTGTAGTAATCATCACTACAAAAAAACACAGTAATGCTAAGACCAACACGGTAGAATATAGTGCTGTATTTGGTACAGAAAAAGTTGCTCGCAAATTGGATGTGCTCACTGCACAAGATGTTCGGAATCTTCTAAAGGACACTGCACTTAAATACACAGGGAAGGACAACGGAGCTAATACGGATTGGTTTAATGAAGCTACACGCAGTCCTAAAACGCAAATTCATAATCTTTCATTCAGAGGAGGAGACCGGAGGACCAATTATATTTTCAACCTAAATTATAGAGATATAGAAGGCATTTTTCTGAAAACCTTCAACAATCAGTTTTCCGGCAGAGCCGATATTCAACACAGGATGTTTGATGATAAATTAAAATTTGATTTTCAGATTTTAGGCCGGCAAGTAAAAAGTCAAAACGGCGATGGGAATGCCTATCATCAGGTAAATATTCAAAACCCAACTTCACCTGTAAAAAATGCAGATGGCACTTGGTTTGAAGAAAAAACCATTGATTATGATAATCCCATAGGCTTGATCAATGAATTTGACAGAAGTTTTAGAAGCCAATATACTCGTTTGAATGCCAATGTTGTTTTTGAGCCTGTAAAAAATCTTAGCCTTACGAGTTTATTTGGATATGGGAAATACAATCATCAGGTAGGATTTAGCACTACTCACCAACACCGTAACAATACAGAGGGTAGTAATGGCGGATTTGCCAGTGCTGATACCCGTGAATCCATTGACCGGCTGTTTGAATTTACGACAGAATATAAAAAGATATTTGGCAACCATAATCTCAGAACATGGCTTGGTTATTCGTACCAGGAAAATGAAAACTGGGGCGCTTATGCCGATAATAATTCTTTCCAGACAGATGCCTTTGGATATGCTAATATCGGCTTTGGAAACGGCTTGAAAAACAGTACGGCTAGTATGTCAAGTTATAAAGGCGATAATAATATCATTGCCTTTTTTGGACGGGCATCTTACCAATTTAAGGACCGTTATCTGTTGATGGCTTCTTTAAGAAGAGAAGCACACAGTCATTTATCTGGGGCTAATGAGCCCTGGGGATGGTTCCCTGCTGTTTCCGCAGGCTGGAAATTAGGTGATGAAGAGTTTATCAAAAGCTTAAATGTGTTTGATAATCTTAAGCTACGTTACGGATTTGGCATTACCGGTAATGCCCCCAATTCGGCCTTCCTTGCATTAACCCGTTTAGACTACGGTGGTTATGTATATGTAAACGGGCAATGGATCCGTTCATTAGCGCCTGCTTCTAACCCCAATCCTGCTTTAAGATGGGAAGAAAAGAAAGAACATAATTTAGGATTGGATTTTTCGGTTATGCGTGAAAAATTGTTTGGAAGCATTGATTTGTACGATAGAACTACTGATGGCTTATTATATGATTATCAAGTTCCTGTTCCCCCGAATATTTTTCCCGTCACCCGTGCAAACGTAGGCGAATTGAATACGAAAGGTATTGAAGTAAGTGTTTCATATCGTCCTGTTGTTAAAACAAATTTTGATTGGACCACACAGGTACTATACAGTTCTAATACTACCAAACTGGTAAGCTTAAGTAATGATTTATATAAATTAACAAATCCGTACTTCGAAGCAGGATTTTTAGCGCCACCTATATATGATGCTACACACATTGTAAGAGTGGGTGAAAAAATTGGAGATATCTGGGGCTATAAAGTGTTGGATATTGATGAGAACGGACGTTGGATTTACCAGGATAGCACTGGCAAATCCGTTTCTTCAGCAGGTTTTAAAAAAGAATTTAAGAATAAGCATGTATTGGGCAACGGGCTACCTAAATTTTATCTGGGATGGAATAATACCTTCCGGTATAAAAATCTCGACTTAAACGTTACCATGCGCGGGGCTTTTGGATACCAGATTGTAAACATTCAAAGGCTTTTATATGAGCCTCGCAGTGATGAATCGGCTTATAATCGGTTAAAATCTGCTTACGACAAAGTATATGGAAAAGCAGTTTTAAGCAAGAACGAGCCTGTATCCTTTAACAG
>CBKWHA010000266.1:0-7287 GCA_966674115.1 uncultured Chitinophagaceae bacterium | reverse complement strand
TCTGATTTTAAAGAATTCGCCGCAGGGCTATAAGATTCCTTTTTTGCAACAAACGGCTGACCTGCCGGTACTTTGGATAAAAAGCTTTGGATCTTTTGCTGCAGGTCATTCTTATCTATCTCACCAACTACCACTATCAACAGGCGGTTGCGGTTAAAGATGTTTTGATAGTATTTTTTGGTTTCCTCAGGAGTCAGTTTACTTACGATCTCAATGGTGCCCTGTGGATTTTTAGCGTAGTTCTTCCCCGCAAAAGCCACCTGGTGTGCCATGCGCCTGATGGCAAAATCCGGATTGGATTCATTAGCTCTTAAAACAGTAATGGCATCCTGCCTGATGCGTTCAAATTCTTTAGCATCAAATTTCGGAATGGTCATCGCATCTGTATACAATTGCCAAACCTGGTCAAAATCACTTTTGATGCAGTTCATTCTAAAGGTGGCATAGTCCATATCCGTGGAGCCGTTCATTTGAGCACTGGCTTTATCCAGCTTGTTTTTAAATGAGTTTTTGTCATCCTTTAATGTGCCACATTCGGTAAGCGCGGTCATCGCCAGGCTCTCTATACCGGCTTTATTGGCCGGATAATTTTGTACGCCTCCTTTAATCATGGTCCGTATTTCTACAATTTCGTTGCCGCTGGGCTGAACGATCACTTTAACACCATTGATTTTCATTTCATACGGCTCACCCATTTGGGCCAGCAGGCTAACCGGAATTGTTAGTACAGAAAACAATATAATATTTTGCATTAGCTTTTTCATGTCATAAGTCTTTTGGTTTAAAGAATGCACCAGGATTGTACTTTTTGTTCATGTCAGGACTAATGACCATGCCAGCCACAAATGGCTTGTTTTTAACGTATTTATTGACATAATTGGCAATATCCTGGCGCGTCATTTTCATCACATTGGGTACATAGTCGGTAAAATAATCCAACGAAGTACTGGCCCACCAGTAAGTGAGCTGCATGGATAGGCTCGAGGGTTTTTCATTGCTGCGTATTTCATTACGGCGAAAAACTTCCTTGGCAGTTTGTAATTGTTCTTCCGTGAAATATTCCGGGTCTCCAAACTGACTGATCTGGTTCATCAGTTCAGCATAGCATTCCTTTATTTTTTCAGGATTGGGAACAACAAATATTTGAATGGGGCCAACATACCGGTTAGTGGTATAGTTCACGCTTGCATGAGTAGCTAGTCCTTTATCCACCAAAGCTTGCTGCCATTTGGAGGAGTTGAGTCCCAACGCAGTTGAGAAAAGGTCTGCTGCCAAGGTTGCAGCCGAATCGCTGCGGTATTCCGGACCATGCCAGCCAATCATAATATAAGGCGTTTGTGCAATAGACAACTCTTTAATAAAATACTCTGTTTTGGTTAAAGGCTTAAATTCCGGGATGGGGTATTTTTCGTGGGGATCAAAACCGCTATTTGGCCAGTCGCCAAAAACTTTTTTTGCAAGAGAAAATGCCTGGTCGTGTTGCACGTCGCCGGTGATAACCAGTACGGAGTTATTAGGATGGTAATATTTGTCTTTGATCACCATCATCTTTTCTGGTGTAGCCGTGTTAATAATATCGTGGTCACCAATAGGATTTTTGCGTGTAAACAAATCGCCCCACAATTTTTTGCTTGATTCAATCCATAATTGAAAACCTGGATCGCTCTCTGCCCGCTGAAACTCTCCATCAACCACCGGTCTTTCTTTCTGCATATCCTCCACCCGGTAAATTGGATAGCGCATAGCGGAGTTCATAAATTGTAAGCCTGCTTCCAGGCTGTCCCTGTCGAAAGTAAAAAAGTAATTCACCCGTTCTACATTCGTTGTTCCATTCCATATGGCACCTAATTCCTGTGTCCGTTCAATAAACTTTTCCTGATCCGGGTAATCCTTATTGGCCTTGAAGAACATATGTTCAAATAGGTGCGACAGACCGCTATATTCCGGGCCTTCAGTGTAAGCCCCGTTTTTAACCGCTATTTCAATTGTAGCTAAGGGCACCCGGTTGTTTTCAATAACAACAACTTCTAGTCCATTGTCCAACTTTTGCCAATAATAATTTCCAGGGAGCCGGGGTTGTGCCCAGGAAGTAAATAGGGCACAACTTGCCAAAAGGCATAAGAACCTTTGTTTCATATGATTGGTTTAGATGAAAATGAAGAAGCCTAATATACAACATTTTTACCCCTGTCATCTTTATGACTATAATTTTTGGTTGTGCGGCCAGTGGTAAACATTAGAAAATTCACCAACCATGGATAGACGGTTATGGAATCTTAGTTTATGAAGTTTAAGGTTTCTAATGTCTTCTGCCAAAACCTTTCGATACTTAGGGTGCATGGTGCCACCCCTGGCTCCGGCAGGAATGTTGGGATCGTATTGGTAGGGCGGGTCTACCAGGGTACCCCTTGGATACATAATACCCGGTACACCCTTTCCCCTGATATCCAGGTTTTTCGGGTGATCCAGGCCTAAAGTATGACCGTATTCGTGTGCAGCAGTAGTAGAATCCTTATACAGGTTTTCCAGCTTAAAATAGCCGCTATTACAGCCAAGTCCATCAACAAAAGAGATATTGCCAAGGGCATATTCTTCTATCCTGAAATAATTATTACGCGGATTATCATTTTGCAATACTTCCAGTTCCTTGATGTCCTTACGGAGCTGGGCTGTGATCCTGAAGGCCACCTGGAAGAAAGTGCCATCCAGGGAAATGGATGCGGCTGGTTCATTCCACATGTTTTCTATTTCATCACGCATTTGTTCTGTTAATTGTTCATCAGCAGCATCTCCATATGTAATAATGTGCGAATGAATCAAAAGTACCCGCCTTTCCGGATCTAATTCAATTGCTCCCATCAGCTTTCCAGTTTTAATGCATATAATTTTGTAGGCTCCTGTTTCCCTTTTAATTCCATTTTGCCGATTTCCTCTATCTTATACCCAGGTGGTGGCTGAAATTCCAGCATAAAGTCTTCCGATAATAAATAAGGTTCATCCAGTTCGCTGCACATGCTGCAAATGCGGGAGGTGGTATTGGTAGTATCACCACAGTAAATCAGGTCGCGTTTAATGATGCCGATCAGGCCCGCTGTTACTTCTCCAGCATGCACGCCAGCCTTGAATTCAGGAACAATGCCATACCTTCTCTTATAAAACTTTTCTCTTCGCTTCAGCAGGTAATAAGCATTACGGATAAATTTAAGGCTGTGTGCTTTGTTCTCAGGTGTATTCAGCCAGGAGAGCACCATTTCGTCGCCTACATATTGATAGATCTCTCCTCCGTTTGCCAACACAGATACGGTGATATCACTGAAGAAGTTTCGGAGCAGCCAGAAATATTTTTCATGTCCCAGTTGCTCAGCAATTGTTGTGGAGGCATTCATATCCAGGAAAATAAAGATCCGGTTCTCGATCTTTGGTCTGTGATATTCTCCGCTCAACATACTCCAGAACATCCCCGGGCCATATTTTTCCATTACCTCCAACAGGATAATAGAGAGCAGGGTCATTAAACCCATATCGATCATAAAGATGTTGAACGTCCGCGTGCGGACGATCTTGGTAAAAAAACTTTGAATAAAATGATCAAAGTCGCGGTTGTAATAAAAAACAAAGTAACCCATCAGCAATAGAAAGCCAATGACAAAAAACAGCAGAACGGTGATCAGGAATTTAATAATACTGGCCAGCCATATGGGTAAATGGTTAAACGCCGCCTTCAGGAAAAAGATCAGGGTTCCGGTTATAACAAAACCAATAATGCCGAATGTAATAGAAAACTCTAATATAGAAACACTGACGCCCAGATCATAGGCTCTTCTGACAAGATTCTCGTAAAAAACAAGTCCGAAAACGATCCAGATCAGTGAAATAACAATCAGAGTACGTAAGCGGTAAATAAAAAAGTTTCTGGGCATATACATTTACCAATATGCAAATGTTGTGCTTAAAACCACAGCTTAGTTACGAATTGGTTTGCCGCCTTTCAAAACACTTTGAATTCTTTCCAATGTTTTCTTTTCACCACAAAGAGAAAGAAAAGCTTGCCGCTCCAGCTCCAGTAAGTACTGTTCAGATACCAGTGTGGGTTCGCTTAGGTCGCCGCCACACATCACATAGGCCAACTTTTTGGCCACAAGTGCGTCATGATCGGTTGCATAGTTTGCGCGGTTCATGCCATGGATACCAGCATAAAGGGCACCCAGTGCGCTACGGCCGAGCACTTTAATGTCTTCCCTGGGAGTAGGCTGCACATAGCCACTGTCATATAATTCAATTGCTGATTTCCTGGCTTCTGCTATTCTGCGTGATTGGTTAATGGAAATTTCATCCAGACCTCGTCTGTATATACCCAGGTTAAAGGCTTCAAAGCCCGATGTAGCTACCTTGGCGGTGGCAATGGTGAGAAAGCGGTTTTTGAGCGTAATGGTTTCTGGCTCATCCTGGTGCATTTCATCAGAAGCGCGCACTACAAATTCTTTGGTACCGCCCCCACCCGGAATAAGACCAACCCCCAATTCTACCAATCCGGTATAGGTTTCTGCTGCTGCGCAAACTTTATCGCTATGCAAACTCATTTCGCAGGCACCACCCAAGGCTAACCCATGTGGTGCTACCACAACCGGAATAGAAGAATAACGGCAGCGCATCATTGTATTCTGAAACATACGTACGGCCATGTCCAGTTCATCCCATTCCTGCTCTACGGCAAACATAAAGATCATCCCTACATTGGCGCCGGCGCTAAAATTTGCACTTTCATTGGCAATGACAAGTCCTTTGAAATTCTTTTCTGCCAATTCAATGGCTTTGGCAACCCCACTGAGCACATCGCCTCCTATCGTATTCATCTTTGTATTCCATTGAATCCCCAATACTTCATCTCCAATATCATATACCTGGCAGCTATTGTTTTTCCAAACAAGCTTGTCTTTATAATTGCTTAATATGATGAAATCCTGGCTGCCGGGTATTGATTTATAGCTTTTGCTTTGAGGATCATAGCAAAGCCTTTTATTATACTCAATTTTATAAAACGATTGATGCCTACCTGCCAGCATATCTTCTACCCATGGTGCCACAGAATAACCTGCTTCTTTCATTTTGGCAACCGTAGAAGCTACGCCCAGTGCATCCCAGCTTTCAAAAGCGCCGATTTCCCAGCCAAAGCCAGCCATCATGGCGTCGTCGATACGATAAACTTCATCGCTGATCTCAGGTATGCGGTGTGAGATATAAGAAAATAACCCGTAATGAAAGTGGCGGTAAAATTCCCCGGCTTTATCCTGTCCGGTTACCAGCATTTGTAAACGTTGCTTCAGATCGTCGATTGGCTTGGTTGTTTCTACAGAAGCAAACTTTGGCCTTTGCTGTGGTTTATATTCAAAGGTTTTTAAATCGAGTGTAAATATTTCCCGTTCTCCTTTCTCTCCCTTTTTCTTGACAAAGAAACCTTGCCCTGTTTTGTCACCCAGCCACTTGTTTTCAACCATCTTATTTAACCAGTCCGGAATCTGGAAAGTTTCCCTGGCTTCGTCATTGGGACAGCTTTCATAAACACCCTTTGCCACTTTTACCAGGGTATCAATACCCACCACATCAGCAGTGCGGAAGGTGGCCGACTTGGGACGGCCTATAATGGGGCCTGTGAGCGCATCTACTTCATCAACGGTCAATCCTATTTTGTCGATCAAACCAAAAATGGCCATAATACCATACACGCCTATACGATTGGCAATAAAGGCAGGCGTATCCTTTGCCAGCACGGTGGTTTTGCCCAGGAACAGATCGCCATAATGCATTAAGAATGAAACAACTTCAGGATCAGTATCTTTTGTCGGAATGATCTCAAGCAAGCGCAAATAGCGGGGAGGGTTAAAGAAGTGGGTGCCGCAAAAATGCTTTTTGAAATCTTCACTTCTGCCTTTGTTAAGCAGGTGTATAGGTATGCCTGAAGTATTGGAAGTAATAAGTGTACCAGGCTTACGGTATTGCTCCACTTTTTCAAACAATGCCTGCTTGATATCAAGACGCTCTACCACCACTTCAATCACCCAATCGCAGGAGGCAATATCTTTTAAATCATCATCAAAGTTGCCGGTAACGATCCGTCTGGCAGCATCCGGATAGTAAAGAGGAGAGGGGTTGCTTTTGAGGGCCGACTGCAACGCATCGTTGACCAATTTGTTGCGGGCGGCCTTGTTACTGGTGTCTTTTGCTTCTTCCGGAACAATATCCAGCAACAAAACCTGGAGGCCTATCCCTGCAAAATGACAAGCTATCCTCGACCCCATTACGCCACTGCCTAGCACTGCTACTTTCTTGATGATTCGTTTGGTCATAGTTAATTAGTTAGTTAAACAACTATTTCTTATGAAGATAAAGCAAAAAAGAAAATGTTTCAAATGAAGAATGCTTGGCAATCATTACTGAATAAATGTAGATGGAAGAATATCTTTGGCAACAAGAAACTATTCACCATTTACAAAACAAACCTTAACATGAGGTCAATAAATACGGCACTTCTTTCTTTCGGTATGTCAGGCAGGGTATTTCATGGGCCTTTTCTGCAGTTGCATCCAGGCTTTATTTTGGTGGGCGCATGGGAGCGGAGAAAAAACGTGATCAATGACTATTACCCTGAAGCAAAATCCTATAAGACCTTAGAGGAACTTTTGGCAGATGAGGCAGTTGAATTGGTTATTGTTAATACACCTAATTTTTCTCATTACGAATATGCAAAACAAGCCTTGTTAGCAGGAAAGCATGTGATTGTTGAAAAACCATTTACATCTACAGTCAAAGAAGCGGAAGAACTAATTGGTATAGCTAAACAACAAGGCAAGCAAATATCTGTTTATCAAAACCGCCGTTGGGATAGTGACTTTAAAACTGTGAAGAAGGTAGTAAGTGAAGGTTTGCTTGGCGAGATCGTTGAAGCTGAAATACACTTCGACCGCTTTAATCCTGTTCTAAGTCCAAAACAACACAAAGAGATCCCTGGGCCCGGCACTGGTATCGTGCATGACCTGGGTTCACATATCATTGACCAGGCTTTACAACTCTTTGGAGAACCAGAAGCCGTATTTGCAGATTTTCGCTCCCTCCGGCCCTCATCCCAAATCATTGATTACATGGATATACTGTTGTATTATCCGGATCTTCGGGTACGCCTGAAAGGTGGCTATTTCGTCAAAGAACCCTTACCTGGATTTATCCTCCATGGTCGCAATGGTTCCTTTTTAAAACACCGGGCTGATGTGCAGGAAACCGAATTGCAGGCAG
>CBKWHA010000265.1:0-7328 GCA_966674115.1 uncultured Chitinophagaceae bacterium | reverse complement strand
GTGTTGGCCTCCTGCTCATATGGCCAGGTCAATAGCACACAGAAAAAGGATGCCCTGAAGCTTGCTCATTTAAGGAAATTTACGGCAGCTCCTCTATTGCAGCCTTATTACCGAGCAATAGAAAAGGGTTTTAAAGAGCAATTTGAGGAAACTGTAAAAATGTATTTTCCCTTTGACGAAGAAAAAAGGAATGAACTTAAAAAAGAAATTGCTCGAGTCAATGGTATTATTGCAAAACTTGAAACCTTTTATGGTGAAGCAATATTGAAAAGCCTTGAAGGATATGCAAAACACGTAAAAAATTCAGTGCATACTGTATTCCAGGATTTTATTTTTCCTATTGCCTACTCAAAAATGAATAATTAATAATTAAATGCAATATATTAGTATGCGATTCGATATGTAAAAGTAATATGTAATACCAACATTGAAGCCGGTGTTACTTTTACTGTTACGGTCTTTTAATTGTACTGCATATCCTTGCCTCCCACCCCTTCTCTTTTGCTTACTTTTGGATAATTTTTTTCTGATAAATCTTGACCTCCTGCTAGACCCTATAAATAGTGACAACACTGTTTGCAATTTCGTCGTCAATCTGAACTTCACAGGATAAAATAAACTTTTTCAAACCTGTGTCATTATCATTAATCATCACACCACAAATGCCACAGCATCCGCCTCCATAGCAAATACCAAAACTGCGTAAAGGAAGATGCTCAGATATAAGGCACATTAAAGATTCGTATTCCCCTTCCCTAGTTTGTACCTGATATGTATTTCCTTCATGATCCAGGATAATTACGATTATATTATTTCTATTATGCATAACAAGTGTGTTCTAAAAATTGTTTCAACATTATGGCAAGTGTCAGATGGGCGTAGTGAGTTGAATGTATTAAAGTCAAATGTATTAAAGTCAGGAGTTTTTTGTTTTTATGTCTTCCAATAAAATCATCGATTGCTTTGTTTTGATTTAATTCTGCGATGTATTTCTTCTCAAATTCTTTCCAATTTTCCGGAAGGTGGTCAAACCAATACCTTAATTTGTGTGCTGGTGCTATTTCCTTTGCCCACTCATCCAACTTTTCTTTTTTCATAGATAAGCCACGAGGCCAGAGACGGTCAACAAGGATTCTATACCCATCAGTTTTTAAGTGCTTGTCATAAACGTGTTTTACTCTTATTTCCTGCTTGTGTTTTGTTTTTACTTTCACCAGACTTTATTTGGAACATTTATTTAATGGCTTTCCCAGAATGATCAATACTGGTCCTGAGATATACTGTACAGCTTTATCAGCAGTGCCACCGTTCTATACTTTTAGGTCCCACCCGTTTTGGGAGCCCATACATCAACTTTCATTTCCCTTTGGGATACAATACAAGCCGCCCTGATGCCAGTGATGCCACCTCCTATGATAGCAACATCTATAGAAATATCTTTTGTTAATTAAGGACATGAAACCTTCCTAAGCTATGATTTTTAAACAGACAAATATGCATTACTATTATCTTAAGGAATTATAATAATGATCGCTAAAGCAATTGTGTTTTTAAAACAATAAAAAACCCTACCAACTTAAAGAGTTTGCCACCGTTAGTTCAGGCACAATAGAGAAGTATTATAGTCCTTATGTATTGATCTAGGAAGAGCATACTCCTCCCCTAACTTAAGTAGAGTAAGTGAATGTGCTAAAGGTTACATAAGTTTTAAAAATTCTAATGCATCCGCTAAAAAGTAAGTATTTCCAGATTTCTGTAACCTTTCGATCTGCCAGTTACTCTATTCAATAAGCAACCAGTTGCCAATAGTTTACGTTTTAACCTATAAAACAGTAGTGATGCACAGCCTCCTTGACCAGCTAGACGTTGATAATGATGATGCTGTTATAGAAAAGATCCGGAATGGAAATCTGGCATTGTTTGAAGTACTGATCCGCAGGTACAATCCGGTCCTCTATAAGATTGCGAGAAGTTATGGGTTCAACCACCAGGATTCGGAAGACCTGATGCAGGATACCCATGTGGCGGCCTATACAGAACTTTCAAAATTTGAGCACCGGGCCTCCTACAAAACCTGGATCTCCAGAATTATGATCAATAGATGCCTCTACAAGTTGAAGTATGGCTATTTTAAAAATGAAGTCCCCAGTGAACAAATCCCGGAATCAAACTCCTTACCTATGCA
Organism: uncultured Chitinophagaceae bacterium; assembly: GCA_966674115.1. Lineage (GTDB taxonomy): Bacteria > Bacteroidota > Bacteroidia > Chitinophagales > Chitinophagaceae > Flavisolibacter. Next base: position 5,143 of record CBKWHA010000265.1, on the reverse strand, counting down.
TGTACAAGGAAACGAACACCAGACCGAAGACCTGTTGCAGAACCGTGAACTGGGAAAGGTTTTGGAAAAAAGTCTGCAAAATATCCCGGTCAATTACCGCATCGTTTTTGTACTCAGGGAAATAGAAGGTTTTTCAGTGGCTGAAACGGCGGAATTATTGAACATTACGCCCATCAATGTAAAGGTCAGACTCAACAGGGCCAAGGCGCAACTTCAAAATGAAATAGAACAATTCTACACACGTTCTGAACTTTACTCATTTAACCAGATCTATTGTGATGCTATGGTGCAAAAGGTTTTTGAGAAGATAAATGCTGTGAGATAAGATTACATCTGATGAGCACTTCCTATCTTATCCCTATGAAATTTATCCTTACTCTAGAGCATTTTCTTTCAATGTTATAACATTTAATTGATCCGCCCACTCTATTGCTTATATACCTATAAAAGAATACAATCCAAATGAATTGATCAGAATCATTAGGTGTACTCCTAAACTATTGTACAACCTACTAAAAACTTTTTTTATGAGATATAAAAAGCAAGCAATTGTTATTGCCTCTCTGACGGCCATTGTAACACTTATCCAATGTACTAAGCTAATAGACAAACATGAAAAGCCCGATCATTCTTTAGTGAATGAAGGAAAGCAGATCTTCCGCTTTGATACTTTTGGTGATGAGGATTTCTGGAGCGGACTGCTGCATATAGACAAAGCTATAGCAGGAACAAGCAACGGTGGCTTTGGACCCGGCGTGAGTCCCAAAACGGCGCTGGCAGTAGGATTGAAAGTAGACTCAGAGGCGCTGCCTCCTGAAGTGGTGGCAGGCATCAAAGCGGGTACAATCAATCTTGATGATCCAGCTACCACACTGGCACTTTTAAAATTAAATGCAGTAGTTGGTGTAAAAGGGAACTTCAATGAGAAAGGAGCCCTGAAATCTATAGGTATCACCTGTGCATCCTGTCATTCTACTGTTGATAATTCATTTGCGCCAGGCATTGGCAAGCGGCTGGACGGCTGGCCCAACCGCGACCTCAATGTAGGAGCCATTGTTTCGCTGACAGATAACGCCCAGCCGATAGCCGATATGCTGCATGTAGATGAGGTTACCTTGCGCACGGTCTTAGCTGCCTGGGGGCCGGGAAAATACAATGCCGTATTGAATGTGGATGGCAAAGCCCTGCGCCCGGACGGCCAGGTTGCAGCGAATTTGATCCCTGCCGCATTTGGATTGAAAGGTGTCAACCTGACGACCTATACCGGGTGGGGCGATATAAGCTACTGGAATGCTTATGTGGGCACCCTGCAAATGCACGGCAAAGGGAGCTTCTCTGATCCACGGCTGAACGACCCGGTAAAATACCCCATTGCCGTAGAAAATGGCTTTTTCCATGTGGTGAATAATCCTGATCTGCTGACCTCTAAGCTGCCGGCTCTGAAAGCTTACCAGCATTCACTGGCTGCACCGAAGCCACCGGCTGGTAGTTTTAACAAGGGGGCTGCAGGCCGGGGGAAAGCCCTCTTCTTCTCCAAAGCAAAATGTGCCACATGCCATTATTCTCCTTTACTGACCGATAATAAACTCCATACAGCGGAAGAAATCGGGATTGATGATTTTGAAGCGAAGCGTTCTCCAACCGGTAAATACCGGACAACACCTTTAGGTGGACTATTTGCCAGGACGAAAGGAGGTTTTTATCACGATGGCAGATTTGCTACTTTGAATGATGTTATTAATCATTACGACAATCATTTTTCGTTAAAACTTACACTATCAGAAAAGCAAGACTTAGCTGAATATTTAAAGTCGCTCTAGCAACGATCACCTGAGTTATAGGTTACCGTACATCATAGACAAAGCAACAAATATGATCTTATGAAATTATCATGGTGGAAAATAGTCTGTATGGTTTTACTGATCTACACTTTCATAGCAGGCATCTTATTAGATGTTCCCCGTTTGCCACAACTCCAGGAAACCATTCGGAACCTATACTTTCATGTCTGCATGTGGTTCACCATGATGGTTCTTTTTAGTGTTTCCGTTGTTCATGCCTTGAAGTACTTAAAGAAAAATGAACTTAAACATGATATCTATTCCCGCCAGTTTGCTGTGGTCGGGATTGTGTTTGGCCTTTTAGGGTATGCGACCGGCGTTATTTGGATGAGTTATACCTGGGCTGACCCTAACAATGCGGCCTTTGTTTCGTTCAGCGCCGTTGCTAAAGAACCTAAACTGATTGGAACAGCCATAGCGTTACTGATTTATGCGGCCTACCTGGTGCTACGGGATTCCATTCAGGATACGGATAAAAAAGCAAGAGTTGCTGCTGTGTACAATTTATTTGCCTTTGCTTTTCTATTTCCTACCATCTGGATTTTACCCAGGATGCTGCCCAGCCTGCATCCTGGCCAGGAAGGGAACCCTGCATTGAACAAAGATGATGTGGATGTAAGAATGCGGCTGGTTTTTTATCCCGCCATTATTGGATGGACACTCTTGGGTATTTGGATCGCTAATTTGAAAATGCGTTTGAATATGGTGAGGGAAACAAGACAAAATGGCTAACAATATGAAAAAGACCTATACAACAATCCTTTGGATGCTCTTTTCGATGTTGACTTTTGCACAGAACCCAGCCAGTCAAGAAACTGAAATGGCTGACCTGATGCGCAGCAACGGAAAGATTTACGTCGTAGTCGGGGTCATGCTTACCATTTTAGCCGGGCTGATCATTTACCTGATCAGATTAGATAGAAAAATTACAAAGCTGGAAGAAGAAGCGTCAGAATAAATCGGGAAGGCAAACAATGCGATATTTTTCACAGTGACCCTAAAGTAATAGATTATAACATGAAGAACATACACCTCATCATACTGGTTTTTATAGTTATAGCTATCGCGGTACTTGTCAGTTTTATGGGAAGTCTAACTACGTATAATACAGTTGAATCTGCAAAGAGCAAACCAGGATCATTCGTTCATTTGGTGGCAAAATTGGATCATACCAGGCCTATTGAGTACGATGCAGTTAAAAATCCAAATTACTTAAGCTTTACAGCAGTTGATTCGTTAGGACATGCAGTGAAAGTTGTATACTATAATGCAAAGCCGGAGAATCTTGAAACAAGCGAAAGGCTTGTATTAAAGGGCGCTATTAAAAATGATCATTTTGAATGCAAGGAGATTCTAATGAAGTGTCCTTCAAAATATAAGGATGACATGAAGGAAGCAAGGAAACATTTACCAAAGTTTAGAAACGAATAAGCCCCACTAATTAGATCTACCAAATCAATAATGTATAGATCAGGTTTTCAACAACATTCCATCTGTTGCTCCTGTAGCTTTTCCATTGAGGAGCAGTAATGAACTAACAGCAGCAGGACAAAACATCATGAAGTATGAACCATTACTCCATCAAATTGCCATCAGCTTTGGATTCAGTGATCGTGATTCATGGGAACTTGTGCAACAGGCATTTAGCCAAGCACGTGAGCGTTATGCAAAGCAGGAGAATTGTTATCCTCTGAAAGTCTTCTTGACTAAATGCCTGTTGCACAAGTGTATTTTTAAAATAAGCAGCCAGCTATTTAGTCAAAGTAACACTGCCTGTATTTATTCTTTTAATTCTCTATATACAGGTGATTTACGCTTGCAAAAGATGCCTCTTAGCTTAAGGACTATATATTTATTAAACATCAGGTTTAAGTATAACGAGCTTGAAATGGCTGAAATTCTGAATACTACCTCCGTGCAAGTAAAAAAAAAACTTCAAAAAGCTTTAGCATTTATTAAGACTCACAAGTGATTCAACTCCCGATATTTTAATTAAGACGAAAGCTTTCCCTTGCGTAAACTGTAACCTTTTAGTGCTTCACTTCCTCTATTAGTTAGCAAGTCTTAGAGATTACAATAAAAAACACAATACAAAACGGAAATATGACAACAAGTAATAGTAATGGAAATCATGTTGAGGAGTTAAACGGAAAACTTGTTCCTCTTGCATTTAGAAATCTTTTGAGTTCAAAAGAATCAATAGGAGGCGACGAGGCAAAAATGCAACTGATAAGTTATCATTTTAAAGAGATCATGTTGATATTGGGTCTAGACCTCAGTGATGACAGCCTTCAAGGGACACCCGACCGGGTAGCAAAAATGTATGTTCAAGAACTATTCAGTGGCTTAAATCCTGTCAATAAGCCTGATGTTACGCTCTTTGAGAATAAATACAGATATAATGAAATGCTTATGGAGAAAAATATTACTGTTTATTCCTGTTGTGAGCATCATTTTGTGCCTATCATTGGTAAGGCTCATGTAGCTTATTACTCAAGTGATAAAGTAATAGGATTATCTAAAATCAATCGCATCGTACAATACTATTGCAAAAGACCGCAGGTGCAGGAAAGGCTGACAGAACAAATAGCAACGGCGTTAAAAGAAGCCTTGCAAACCGAAGATGTGGCTGTTGTAATTGATGCGGCTCATTTGTGTGTAGCATCAAGGGGTGTAAACGATGTAAACAGCACAACCATAACGAGCCACTATTCAGGTAAGTTTACAAAAGAGGACACAAAAAGAGAATTCCTTTCATATATCAAATAAGAAATTATGCAATTCATATCCAGCAGCTAAATAAAAATTAATGGAACACAAGATCAAGATAAGAACAATTGAGAAAGTAACACACAATGTAAAACAATTTCAATGTGAAAAGCCAGAAGGATATGATTTTGTTCCTGGTCAGGCTACAGAGGTGTCCATCAATAAAAAAGGATGGGAAGAGGAAAGAAGACCCTTCACCTTTACTTCATTGAATGAGTCGCCATACCTGGAATTCACAATCAAGATTTACAGTGATCATGCGGGCGTCACCAATGAACTCAATACGCTAAAGCCAGGTGATGAATTGATTGTCAGAGATGTTTGGGGAGCTATAGAATACAAAGGTCCCGGGTATTTTATTGCAGGAGGTGCTGGTATCACTCCTTTCATTGCTATACTCAGGCAGTTGAAGAAAGAAAATAATCTCGATGGCAGCAAGCTTTTTTTCTCCAATAAAACAGATCGGGATGTTATCCTTGAAGAGGAACTGGCTTCCATGCTTGGCCAGCATGTCATTTTTACAATAACAGGAG
>CBKWHA010000264.1:0-7380 GCA_966674115.1 uncultured Chitinophagaceae bacterium | reverse complement strand
TGTTGTCCTTTATTCTACTTTTGGGCAAACTGTTTATTCTTTATGAAGATGACCATTTGTAAATTTTTGTTGGTGGGCTTCGCAGTTGTTGTGGCAGGATTTGTCAGCCGTAGAACCAATCAACCTCCCAATCATTTATACCAATATTCAGTGATCAGTGCATTACAAAAAGGTTTCTTTACCTCAAACGGGATGGATTGCGGCCAGTTAAAGCAACATGGCAATTTTGGTATTGGCACTTTTAATGATGTTGACGGAGAAATGATCGTACTCAATGATACTGTCTATCAGGCAACTGCCACTGGCCAGGTTGTACCCGTAGCCGACAGCTTGCATACGCCTTTTGCTACGGTTACATTTTTTAAAGCAGATACTGCATTTACCCTCAGTAATACAGGTCAGTCGGCCATTTATCAATTGCTGCAACAGCACATGGAACATAACCAGGTGTATGCCATTAGGCTTACTGGTACATTTGATTCCATGCGGGTAAGAAGCGTGCCCAAACAGAAACAACCTTATCCTACCCTTGTGGAAGTTACACAAAAACAAACAGTGTTTCAATGGACAAACATAGCAGGAACAATGGTTGGATTTTTTTCTCCCGAATATTTATCGGCTGTCAGTGTGCCGGGATTTCATTTTCATTTCCTTGATAATAAACGGAACCGTGGCGGGCATATGCTGAATTTTCATTCGGCCACAGTAACCGTTGAAATGGGCCGGATGCAGTCGTTTCAAATGGAATTTCCGCATTCAGCCGATTTTAATAAAATTCAGTTAACCGGTATCGATAAGCAGGATATCTACAAAGCAGAGCATTAATACCAATCTGGGTTATCTTCAGCGACCAGTTAATCGCTCATGCTGTTCAGGATAACGAGCTCCCTGTATGGTAATTTTGGAGGCAGCATTTTCAATCTCACGAAGATCATCTGGAGTCAATTCAACATTCAATGCTCCGAGATTTTCCTCTAACCTATTCAACTTAGTAGTACCCAGAATGGGAACAATCCAAGGCTTTTGCGCAAGCAATCATGCCAATTCAATTTGTGCAGGAGTTGCATTTTTTTCTTGTGCAACTTTGTTAAGTAAATCAACCAAAGCCTGATTTGCTTTGCGGTTTTCAAGACTGAAACGAGGAACTGTATTGCGAAAATCAGAACTATCCAGTTTGGTGTTTTCATCAATCTTTCCTGTTAAAAATCCTTTGCCCAGTGGGCTGAAAAGCACAAAGCCAATTCCCAATTCTTCCAATGTTGATATGATTTCTCTTTCAGGTTCTCTTGTCCAAAGTGAATATTCACTTTGTAGTGCAGCAACCGGATGCCCTGCATGGGCCCGGCGAATAGTCTGTGTTTATGTACTGGCGCCTGGTCAACCTTTTACGCTAAAACGTTTGAAAAAGTCATAATTGATTTCGTGATGAGCAATCAGTAGAATCCTCACAAGTGACCTCCGGATGAATTATAGAAAATAGCCGGTGCAGATGATTTAAAGATTTTGCCTTTCAGGGAAGATGGCGTACCAAGAAGGTTTTCCTGCTTTCGTAAAATCTTTTCCCGAATTGACAAACTACTTCTATAATACAATTTCAAATTTGCACCCCAAAAAAAGAAGTGCGTAAATATTTATTGGCTGTGGCTCTCTGTTTTGGCAACGTAGCCCTTCTGGCCCAGGAAGCCGACACTGCTAACAAAAACCTGGAAGCGGTACTTGTAACGGGCCGCTACTACCGCAAGTACAACACCAACACGGTATCCAGTGCGCTGCGCATCACCACACCGCTGCTGCAGCTTTCGCAAAACATTCAAACCGTAAACGCTGCCGTCATTCGCGACCAGGCGGCCTTCAATACTACCGACGGCCTTACCCGCAACGTGAGCGGCATCGTGCGCCAGGAAGTAGCGAACAACCTGGGTCCTTATATTTTTATGCGCGGCGGACAGATTTCTTCGCTCCGCAACGGTGTTGACATGACGCCGTTCTACCGCGGACCGATGCCCGATGATGCGGTCGTAATTGACCGCGTGGAGTTCATCAAAGGGCCTTCACTGTTTATGAACAACATCGGCGATGCGGCTGGCTCCTTTAACGTAATGACCAAACAGCCCACCGGCGCAAAACATTTTGGCTTCACGGCTATGACCGGAAGTTGGGATCTTTACCGGCTTGCCGCCGATCTTGACGGCACGCTGGGCAAGAGCAATAAACTTCAGTACCGGCTGAACGCCATGGGCATGAAAAGCCGCTCCTTTGTACAGTTCGATTTTAACAACCGTCTGTTGATCGCTCCTGTGCTGAAGTACCTACTCAATAGCAAAAGCTATATTTCGGCAGAGTACATCTTCCAAAAATTTTCTTACGCCATGCAAAGCCCCATTGTAATGACACCAGATGGCTTTGCCTCTTTGCCGCGCAATTTTTCCATTCACGAAACAAGCCTTACTCCCTATCATCCTACCGACCAGAACGGCTATCTTACCTACCACAACCAGATCAACAAGAGGTGGTCGGTAACAGCCCGTCTTTCTTTCCTGCGAAATGACAGCAAGGGCACCTATATGTGGGTTACCGGCGTAAACACAACGGATCCCCATGTGTTGTTGCGCAATCCTAAATACGACCTTACCCGGTATTTGGTGTATTCGCAACAAGCTTTTGTAAACGGCAGCTTTGCAACTGGTCGCATCCGGCACAATATCGTGGCCGGCGTGGACGTAAACCAAAAAAAGTATTATGCCGACCTCTATGTGGAGTATGATAAAGATTCTACCGGCAAATTCATTTACTATCCGCTGGATATTCATAACCCGGTGTACGGCGCCGTGGTTCCCAACTACAGCACACCTGGCGGCGTAAAGAACGGCAATACCCATCAGACCGCCCGTTACGTTTCGGCTTATGCCTTGGATGAGTTTCTTCTTTTCAATGAAAAATTACGGGTAACAGCCGGCATCAGGGCCACGTGGTTGAAGACGTACAACAGCGTTTCGGGCACGGCAACATCTTCTGATGATGCCGCTTTAACGCCGCGCTTAGGCTTGAGCTATGCGGTTAGCAAGACCTTCTCGGCTTATGCCCTTTACGACAACACTTTTCAGCCCCAAGCCGGAGTGCAAGGCGTAGCTCATACCAGCGGTACCACAACAACTTATACCGGCGGCAATGCAGTAAGTCCGCTACGCGGAAGCATAGTGGACATAGGCCTGAAAAAAGATTGGGCCGGTGGCCGTTGGAATACGACGGTGGCCGTTTACCGTATCCATCGCCGCAACATATCCGAAGCCATTCCGGCTACGGTTTATCGCACTCAAATCGGCAGCAGCCGTTCGGAGGGTGTAGAGGTGGACGTAAAAGGCGAGGTGGTGAAAAGGTTGAACCTGGTGGTGAATTATGCTTACAACGATTCGAAAATTACGGAAAGCGCAACCAAAAATTTAGTAGGTAGCCGTACGCCGATGTACGTGAAGCACATTCAAAACACCTGGTTGCATTACACCTCGCCTGCTAAGCTGTTGAAAGGCTTTGGTCTGGCCTTGGGCTATCAATACATGAGCGGACGTGGCGAACGTTATACAACAGCTACACCAAAGGAAGTGCCTGATTACTTCCGGCTGGACGGCGGATTGAATTGGCGCAATCGTAAGGTTGCCGTAAACCTGTTGGTGAACAATCTTACCAACCGCAATTCCATCGCTACACCGTGGTTTCGCAACGGACTGTACTACTGGGTGCCTAATGCACCAAGGAACTTCCGCTTGTTGCTGTCGTACGATTTGTAAGTTTTACGCTAGTAAGATAATCAAGTACAATTAGGTGCGCCTCCCTGGTCTCTTTTTTTTATTTATTTAGATACATTTCTTTTAGAAAATTTATCTTTTCTTCTTTAGTCCATTTGTCAGTTATCAATATTGAGAAGCTGTTTGCATTTCCATTTTTTTCTCCAAATAGAAAGTAAGTATCATGAGTTGCGTTGTCCTTTTCTCCATATGCTCTCCAAATAACATAGTTTTGATTTTTATTAACCTCTATTTGTTCTCGATTTAATTTAAGAGTATTTACAAAATATTCAGAGTCCCACTCATAAAATGCTTGTATAAATTCAAACCCTTTTTTAGAATTGTTCGTGTTAAATTCATAATTATTTATCGGTGTAAAAGCTATTGCAATAGATATACTGTCGTCATTAATAAAAAATTGCTGTTTGCTTACTTCATTGTACCTTGACTTTGTCCATTTACCAGGAATGGATGTTGAGCCAAAAGGTAAAACGAAATAATTTGTCAGGTTTTTACTTTTGTCATACTCCCTACCTACAATTGTAGAGACTCTTTTTGTGGCACAACTGGTGAAAATAATAAATGCTATAAATAAAATATATTTAGTCTTCATTTTTTAGTTTCTGGAATTTTCTTTTTTAATGATGATGTAATTATCGCTTAACCTTGCAGGCAACAGTAGATAAATATACGCCCCTTCTTGTTCCAATTCCAACTGATCATCAACTCCTATTTGAACAAACATTTATATAAGATGCTAAGTGTATGATGCTGATCGTTCACTTCGACAATTCCTGCAAACTCGTTTTTTTCTGTTTAATCTGCAATTGAAGCATCTCTAATGCCTTTGGACTGAAGTGAAGCGAATCATCTGCCTTTTGTATATACATGTTTGCTTCCTTTAAACGAAGAGTAGTATAATCTGTTAAAGCAATATGGAGCTTTTCATTAAGAGGGTTTAATTCTTTTGGCTGGTAACGCTTTAAAATACTTGCAATTTCTGTCCATTTTGGAATGCTGGTTCGCTCCATATCTCCTGCCATTTGCTGATCCGATTTTCCGGAACCAGATGTTATCGGCCAGTCTGCATCACTATCCAGCATTGCTATTTGTTGCAACCGAAAAGTAAAATCCAGATCAGAATTATCAGCTGAATCCAGATATGAATAGGCAATCACTAATGGTAAAACAATAGTGGCTGTTTTCAATATCAGGCGTTGCTTTGGCCACTTAATTTCCATGGTCATCAGCAACCCAATAAAAGTTCCACATACCAGGCCTCCTAAATGAGCAGCATTATCAATGTTGTCCTTTATTCCATAAATTAAGTTTGCTGCTATAAAAACTCCTATACTTGTCAGTAAATTCTTCTTCATTTCCTTGCCTAATAGGCCACTCAGTAATAGAATCATGAAAACTCCATACAACCCAAAAATAGCACCAGATGCTCCTGCGCTGATTCTACCCGCATCCCACCAAATGCTCACTATTCCTCCCATTATACCTGTAATCAGGAAGTACAGTAACAACCTTCCCCTCCCAATAATTGGTTCCAAATATTGACCAATGATGAAAAGTGCATATAAGTTTAGTACCAGATGAATGATCCCAACATGAACAAACAAATGTGTGATCAATCTCCAATAATCATCAACAACAGTGTAAGGCTGAAAATTACCTCCCCAAACAAAGATTTCAGCGGCAGAAGGATCAAAGATGGAAACACCAGAAAGTACCATGAGCACAAAGACGATCAACATAATGGCTATTAAACTACAACTAGCTAAATAACCCCAAAGACCATTTTTGGTCTGTTTATTTGTCTGGGCTTGAGTGATGACCGGGTTCTTTTCGAAATCAAAAAGGAATTCTTCTTTATCTATCAGGAGTTTACTACCAGGTTCCTCTAACTGTTCAGGGCTATAATGAAGTTGTAATTGCACTATGGCATCTCTTAAAACTTCAACATTCTTCTTATTCTTGTTGCGCTTAAATCCCAATTGACTGCTTTTACCTGTTATCCAGGCTTCATTTTCGTAGACCTGCACACTTACCTTATAAGCATTTGCCCAAGGTGAAGCTTTCACTTCCCCTTCAATTTCACTGTCATTTAAAACTTGACTGGTCCATTGTAAAGACTTCATTGCCAGGCTAATAAGCTGGATAAACTGTTGTGGAGTATAGCCTTCAAATGATAATACTTCGGAATAGTTCTTCATAATTAGTTAGTGCAGACGGGGCTGCATATTGGTACGTGATCATGTATGACATAACAGGGCACAAAATAATGTTTTATTAGGAAAATAAAGAATATTAAGTCTATGCTGATAAATCTTATGAATCATCTAATAACTTTGTAACAGCTGCTAATTGGACTGACAAGGGCAATAGAAAATGGACAGTTGAAGATGATATGTTTTTGCTTACCTGCAACCGGTAAGCCCACACTGGTGTTAGCTGATTATTATCCGTACTTTTCAATGGAAAATAAACTGCCATGGTAGGAGAAAAATTAAAATTGATTGTTTGTGTTCAATAAAAAAAGCATTCTTCTTTTTAGCCTGGTGGTTGCATTGCAGCATATCTCTGCAGCGCAGAACAGTACTATTGATTCTCTTCGGGTAATTTTAAAAACTGCAGGCGAGGATACCAACAAAGTAAATATTCTGAATGCCCTCTCTTATGAATTATTGTACAGCAATACCGATACAACAATCTACTATGCCAATCTGGCAAAAAATCTTTCCGAAAAACTTAATTATTCCAGAGGCACTGCATCAGCATATTTAAGGTTAGGCCAGGCATATAATAACCTGGGAAGCTATGACCAGTCGCAGTTATACTTATCAAAAGCACTTGTTTCCAGCACCGACAAATTAACAACGGCAAAAATCTATGTCAACATTGGGATCAATCATTATGAAATGAGCAATTACCCGGAGGCATTGAAAAATTATTTTACCGGGCTGAAAGCATTTGAGGAAGCTGGTGATAAAAGAGCAATTGGCAGCGTTTATAACAACATCGCCCTTATATATACCGAAATGGGCAATTATGACGAGGCGCTGAAAAATCATGTGGCTGCAAAAAAAATCCGCGAGGCGAACAAAGACAAAAGAGGCATCGCCGGTTCCTATCTTAACATTGGAATTATCTATTTCGCACGAGGCAATTATGCTGAGGCATTGAAAAATTATTTTGAAGCTAAGAAAATGTATGAAGAGCTTGGAGATAAAAACGAAGTCGCTTTAGCTTACAACCATATCGGAGTAGTTTACAAAAGCCAGCAGAAATATGCCGAAGCTTTGAAAAATTATTTTGCCGCATTAAAAATACAGGAGGAAATTGGCGATAAAGAAGGTATTGCCGTTTCCTACAACAATATCGGAACAGCATACGTAGAAGACGGTAAAGCTCGCGAAGCAAGGGAATGGTTGATGAAGGGCCTGCAACTTGCAAAAGAAATCGGAATTAAAACTACGATACAGGATTCTTACCTGAGCCTTGCGCGTGCTGACAGCGCCTTAGGTAATTATAAAGATGCGTATGCGTATTACAAGATGTACATTGTATATCGTGATAGTATTGCCAACAAAGA
>CBKWHA010000263.1:0-7416 GCA_966674115.1 uncultured Chitinophagaceae bacterium | reverse complement strand
TCCCAGCGGGATCACAGACAAGCTAATCAAAGCGCACTAAAACCCCACAAAACATAGTATTTGTGGGGTTTTTTGCTTTTATGACCTACCAAAATATTCAATAATGATCAAAGTTGTGGTGCGTAATTCGGTGCGTCATCTTAGAACAAAATAATGACGCACCGAATTTAACCTAACTCATTGATCTACAAGATGTTCAAAAGATGAACATCTTGTTTGCAACAGGTGACGGATTTAATTTCATAACCAATTAAAGTGCGTCAGTCATGAAGCAGTTATTCAACCAGATTTTCTTTTTAAAAAGATCTAGAAGTGGAGCAGATAGTTTAGCTACCGTTTATTTAAGAATTACCATTGATGGTGTCCGAACTGAAATATCAACAGGGCGTAGATGCGACCCCAAGAAATGGATACCCAATGCAGGTCGCTTGAGTGGAAAAACAGAAGAAGTAAGGGCCTTTAATGCTTACCTGGACACCATTGAACACCGCATCTATGAAATTCATAAAGACCTCTTATCAATGGATGTTCATGTGACAGGCGAACTCATAAAAGCTAAATACCTGGGTATTGCGGAACGTCCTAGAATGTTAGTAGAAATTTATAAGTACCACAATGAGCAATTTGCAACTCTTGTAGGAAAAGACTACGCACCTGGTACTTTGAAAAAATACAAAACTGCGCTCGCATCATTGGAATCATTTGTACAATGGAAGTTTGGCAAGGCTGATATATCAATTAAGGAATTAAATTATCAGTTTATTGCTGATTATGAGTTTTACCTGAAGTCTATTCGTGGTGTGAAGCACAATACGGCAATGGGTATTATTAAAAAACTAAAAAAGATTGTGCGCGGGTGTGTGGCCAATGAATGGATAGACAAAGATCCTTTCATGAATTATAAAGTGAAAACGACTGAAACGAACCGTGCTTATTTGTTGGAGGCGGAGTTGAATACAATGACTCAGAAACATATTGAAGTGAAAAGGCTTGCACAGGTACGTGACCTCTTTGTCTTTAGTTGTTATACTGGACTATACAAATCAAAGATCCGTCACAGGTTGATCTTTAAATGTGCTTGAAGCATAATGGGTAAGATAGGGGAGCATGGTATCTTCCATTGATAAATGTTTAAGTATTGAATCGGCATCAAGAATACTATCTGGTATTGAAATAGTCAGAATGACTCTCCTGCAATTTGCTACATTAGATATAATTATTTCCAATAGATACAGAGCCCGAATCTACTTTTAAATAATTTTTCTATTTTTCGCTTTATTTTAGAAAAATTTTTCCTTTTCCATTATTTTAATAATTTTTTTTAGAAAATATTTTCTAAAGGTTTGCTTATTTTGGAAAATATTTTCCCTATAAGCAGATTTATTAAATTATAATGGAAAAAACTTTACCCATACATCTCCAAGAAGTTATTTTCGGTTCTTCCAATCCAAGTATATCTAAGCAAATTTCCAAGTTGGAAAAAGAGGGTAAGATCAAAAAGATTGCCTCTAGAATTTACACAGGAAAAATTAGTGAACAGCCTGAAGATATAATTAGAAGAAATCTCTTTTTGATTTTAGGCAATCAATACGAAGGAGCCGTTTTATCACATCGCTCAGCCTTAGAGTTTAAGCCTACAAGTGCTAATCATATCTTTTTGACTTATACATACACAAAAAATATTGAACTCCCTGGAGTAACAATAAGGTTTCTTAAAGGGCCAGGTCCTGTGGAGAGCGATAACAAATTCATGGGAGAGTTATATGTTTCCAGTCAAGCGAGGGCCTTTTTGGAGAATATGCAAGTCTCAAAAAAGCCCGGACCGGAATCAAAGACCTTAAGCCTGCCGGAAATCGAGGAAAAACTGGAAAAAATAATCCAAGTTCATGGGGAGAAAAAAATTAATGAGCTAAGAGATCAAGCAAAGAAGGTTGCAGATGAATTGGACATGGATGCCGAGTTTAAAAAGCTCAATAAGGTGATCAGTGCCCTTCTTACTACTCATCCTTCTAAAATTCTTACTTCACCAGTGGCACTAGCTCGGGCGTTCGGAACACCTTATGATGCAGATAGATTAAGGCTTTTTGAAACTCTATTTACTTCACTTCAACAAAGTGAATTCCCTGTTCGCCCAGACCGTAACACCACCTCTCGTACTTTTAAAAATTTTGCCTTTTTTGAGGCTTATTTTTCAAACTATATTGAAGGGACAAAATTTGAAATAGAAGAGGCAAAAGAGATTATAAAAACGCAAAACCCGATTGCTACAAGGAACGAGGATTCACATGACGTCTTGGGTACTTACCAGATCGTCTCCAGTAGGGAAGAAATGCAAACTACCCCGAGTTCAGGGGAAGATCTCACGCATTCTCCAATACAGGCATAAAGTGCTGTTATCTGCCAGAGTAGACAAGAAGCCTGGTGAATTTAAGGACAAGGATAATTATGCTGGAAACACAAAGTTTGTGGAGATGAGTCTGGTCAAAGGAACTTTAATCAAAGGATTTGAGTTTTATCATATCCTCAAATCTTCCTTTGCTAAGGCTGTTTATATGATGTTTATGGTCAGCGAAGTGCATCCCTTTTTAGATGGTAATGGAAAGGTTGCCCGAACAATGATGAATTCAGAACTCGTTAGTGGAGGAGAATCAAAAATCATTATTCCAAATGTGTATAGAGATGGTTATATAGGTGCTCTAAGAAAACTAACCAGGCAAACGGATACTTCGGCTTATATCCGAATGATGGAACGCGCACATGAATTTAGCGAGAATATTTATGGAGACGATTTGAATGAAATGCAACAATATCTTGAAAGCTGCAATGCTTTTTTAGAACATACAGATGGTAAGCTCAAAATTCTTAGAAGGTAAAACGTATAACCAACGCCGATACTATATACTAATATCCACAAAACAATTCAAAATTCGGTTAATTCAAACGATCCAGCGCAGTTGAGTAACAGAATATATTTTGTACTTTTGCTTTTATAATTGACCTAAGCAACGACCGTGTGGGCCACGAACCAGAACATTGGAAGTGCTATTTTCTATCATTCCATAAAATCACCATTTGCGGAAACGATTCTACTCCTTTGGTGAGCAACTTTGTAAGCTCACCTACCGTATACACAAATGATCCTAGGATAATATCCTGATCACCGTCACGATCGAAGTCACAAGCCTCCATGGTGATCCATTTTCCATTTTCAGCAGCGGGTGTTGACGCTGATGAAAACGTCAAGTTGCCTTCGTTTTCAAGATAGAGGAACGTATGCGCTTGTTCTTTTGGATCATCATAAAACTCAATGGCTGCTATGTCAAGGTCGCCATCTCTGTCAAAGTCCCGGGCAACAGCTTTGCTGGCACCGTAAAAAGGAAAGAACTGAGCAATTTTAAAATTGTTCTTGCCATCATTCATCAATATGCGAATGCCATGATAATATTTTTTGACTGGCGACAGGTCCCAGTTATCTCCGTTCGTTAATAAAATATCAGGATGCCCATCTCGATTAAAATCGGCCAACTCAAAATAACTGACACCGTAGACCGGCGGAAATTGATAAAAAGTTTTTTCAGAAAACTTATCCTGACCTTGGTTAATAAATAGAATCAATTCTTCTCTTGCCTGAGCCATTAATGCCATTATATCGGGCTTGCCATCTGCATTCAAATCGTTTAACTCGCAGGCAACCGGCCTTGCAAGGTTATCCAATCTTTTCAGACCATCTGCAGAAGCATTTGTAGAATCAAGTGCATAAAAACTTCCTAGCCTGTATCGAAAACGGATATTGGTTTTTTATGCCAGCCGGATGAAGGCATAAGCACAAAACCTGTAAAAATTAACGCAACAAAAACTGCAACGGGAATATAAAATATGTGCTGTCTTTTCATGAGTGATATGACAAACAAAATTGTGCAAATTTGGAGAAAGAATAAAACCATTCTATTTTGTATGTCCGTGTCAGTTAACTGATTATTAGATGTTCTCTGTATTGAGGAGGTTGCCTTTGTAACCATGGTTGTTGTGAACTTGAACTGTTGGTTGTAACATGGATGGTTCCGGTATAGGAATTAATCTATAAAGTTGACTTATCTTTGACCCGGATTGTTACATTGCAATGGAGCCGCTAAAATATAAGCTGTAGAAGTATTTAAGGTTTAGGGCTGTTAGCTCAGTTGGTTTAGAGCACTACCTTGACAGGGTAGGGGTCACTGGTTCGAATCCAGTACAGCCCACAAGGATATAGGATAACCAGCTTTGGTCATCAATGTAATATAAAATCTACTTCAGGTAACCTGCCTATCTCATTTACATAAATCGATAATATAGCATTGTATATTGGCATAAACTCAAGTGGTAATGTATTATGTCCACCTGCAAAAACATTATTATCAAAATCATATAAATCTTCAAATTGAATCTTATTGGGGTATAGCCTTACTTGCTGGTGAACATTCCCGCCCCTTGTTGCAAATGTATACCTGAACCTGAATTGGGTATTAGACACTTCATTCATTCCATTGATTCTACAATTATGCACTTTCAATGCATCAATAACTCTCTTCCCAATAGTATCCATATTTTTCATGCTATGATTATTTTCGGTTCTGTAAGGGCTGATGATATTTTTATAATTCCATTTCAGATTCAATTTCACATATTCTATATGTAGCAGGAAAGAAATGCTTGAATAACCTTCTGCTCATATCAAATTTTTAAAGCAGTCAAATTTATTAGAAAATGTCGGATTTGGATAAAACAAAGTCTTTTTCATGCAATGCTGCAGGCAGGTAGCTGGCCTAAATTTGTTCAAAGCAATTCGCCCTTTTCCTTTCATTTAATAAACCAGATTTTCACAAAGCAAATATCTGCTGTTGAAACAGTGGATGATCTTTGGGAACTTTTTACAAGCTTGTGGGCTATTTGCTCATTTCCTGTAGCGCAGAGAATGAGCAATCTTGTACATGAATTGTAAACTAATTGAATTAAAAAAGATGAAAGCTACTAACGATGCATTGCCTCTTACAGAGAAAAGAACAGCGTGCTCTCCTGTTACCATAAAGGCTTTATTGAACTGCCTTTTATTAATTATTGCTCTTTCTGGAAAAGCACAGAGGGAAAATCCCTTCGGCCATGCGCTGATCCCTGATATGATTGCAGATGCCAGTATCCAGGAGATCAATGGAACGTTTTATTGTTATGCAACAACAGATGGATACGATCAGGGACTGAAAACATCCGGGCCCCCGGTAGTCTGGAAGTCGAAAGACTTTGTTCACTGGAGTTTTTCCGGTTCTTATTTCCCCTCAGCAGTGGGGCATAAATACTGGGCACCCAGCAAGGCTGTTGCGGCCAATGGTAAATACTATATCTATCCTACGGTCAATGGTTTTATGTATCCGGCTGTTGCTAATTCGCCTGATGGACCTTTTAAACTGGCAAAAGGTGTTGACAGTTTTTCTTTACCCTTTACTTCAGCAACCTTATTACAATCCAAAGATCCCAAAGGTCCTGCCGGTATAGATGCTGAAATTTTTATTGATGATGATGGGCAGGCTTATGTGTTCTGGCAGCGCAGGTGGGCGGCTAAACTGAACCCGGACATGGTTTCTGTAGATAGCACCTCCATCATTAACATTGCTACAAAGCGGCAAGGCTATTCTGAAGGTCCCATCTTTTTTAAACGAAAAGGCATCTACTACTACCTCTACACCCTTGGTGGGGATGAAAAATACCAGTATGCTTATGGCATGAGCAAAACCTCGCCATTGGGGCCATTCACCTTTCCGCAAAATGACATTGTTTCCACTACTAATTACGAGCGCCAGGTCTTTGGTCCGGGCCATGGTTGTGTGTTTAACGTACCGGGAACCGATGACTACTATTTTGCGTATCTGGAATTTGGCAGGAGAAGCACCAACCGGCAAACCTATGTGAACAAACTGGAGTTCAATGAAGATGGAACCATTCGCCCGGTTGATTTAACGCTTAACGGAATAGGGGCTCTTCACCCTGTACCGTATGCAAAAAGGATCAGGGTGGTTAGCTCAAAAGCGTCGAGTGTGCGCTCTGATCTGATCATTAAGCGTAATCAAGATTCTTTGTTTAGAAGAACAGAATGTTTTTCACCGCAGTTTGCCTTCGATGCTGCCAATGGCTCCAGGTGGATGGCTGTTCCAGAAGATACAGCTTCATGGATCGTGGCAGATCTGGGCAGGTCACGGAATATCAAAGGCAGTGAAGTGTATTTTGTTCGCCCCACTGCAGGACATGCTTATGTGCTGGAGTATTCCACCAATGGCAAAACATGGAAACCGTGTGGCAGGCATCCGGAGGTGGTAATTCAATCGCCCCATACAGACAATTTAAACATAAAGGCCCGCTATTTAAGGGTAAGAATAGTAAAGGGTGTTCAGGGTATTTGGGAGTGGCATATTTATTAAAAGTAATCAACATTTATATTTAGCATGATTCGTCTCAGATTGTTATTGCCCTTGTTTTGTTTGCAATTGGCAGGTTTATGCCTAAAGGCCCAAATGCCTGGAAAGTGGGGAGACCAGGGAAACGGCACTTATGTTAATCCGGTGCTTCCCGGCGATTTTAGCGACCTCGATGCCATCCGTGTGGGTGAGAATTTTTATGCCATCTCTTCTACCATGCAGTTTTCACCCGGCATGGTAGTGCTGCATTCCAAAGACCTGGTCAACTGGGAAATTATTGGCCATGTGGTGGATGACCTTACCCGCATCAGTCCACAGTTGAACTGGGACCGGATGAATTGTTACGGCAAGGGCATCTGGGCGGGCTCCATCAGGTATTATAAAAATAGGTTCTGGGTGTATTTCGGTACCCCGGATGATGGTTTTTTTATGAGTTCCGCCACCAATCCTGCAGGCCCCTGGGAGCCTGTGCATCAACTCTGGAAGGTAAGGGGATGGGACGACTGCTGTTCGTTTTGTGATGATGATGGCCAGCTCTATTTTATTGCCACCAATTTTGCCCTTGATCCGAAAAACAACAAAAAATACAATATTCACCTGTTTAAAATGGCGCCGGATGGCAGAAGCCTGATTATGGAATCGGACTCCATTATCCATCAGTCGCAGGGTAGTGAGGCGAATAAGCTGTATAAGATTAATGGACTTTATTACCACTATTTCAGCGAAGTGAAATCAGAAGGACGGGTGATCATGATGGAACGTTCGAAAAGCATTTACGGTCCCTGGGAAATCAGGCAGTTAAACCATGTAGATAAGCAGCTTGATAGGGAGCCCAACCAGGGTGGACTCATGCAAGTGAAAAATGGACAATGGTGGTTCTTTACGCATCATGGTGCAGGCGATTGGGAGGGCCGCACTGCCAGCTGGCTGCCTGTCATCTGGGTTAATGGTTGGCCCATAATTGGGGAGGGAG
>CBKWHA010000262.1:0-7421 GCA_966674115.1 uncultured Chitinophagaceae bacterium | reverse complement strand
TTTCTGATGTGCCATATGCGTTTGACAATCTGGAACCTTATACCAACAGCCAGGTAACGCAGATTAGTGCTACGGATGAAGATGAATTGTATGTAAGCGAACAGTCGTCCAATGGAGATAAGAAACCATTCCGTTATGAGATCCCGATAACGAATGGCAGCTATGTAGTGCGATTGCACTTTGCTGAGATCTTCTGGGGCAACCCGGGAAGCGGGCTCAACGGAGGACCAGGCTCGCGTGTAATGAGTGTCAGTCTAGAGGGCCAACTAAAGCTGATCAACTTTGATGTGGCGAAGGAAGTTGGTTCAGCATCTGCGCTCATCAAGAACATACCTGTGACCGTAAGTGATGGTAAGCTGAACATTAACTTCTCGGCTACGGTGAACAGGCCAATGGTGTGCGCAGTAGAAGTGTATAAACTCACACCTGAATCGCCCATTACAAATAATAATTCGAATAATAATGGCACCGTATTGCCAGAAAATACCAGTGGTTATGAGAAGCCAAAGGTTTATCCAAACCCATTGAGCAATAAGTTCTTTATTTTATTCAATTCGAACTATAATGGAAATGTGGCCTTACAGATCGTTGATATAACCGGCAGGGTATATGAGATCGAAAGGTCAAACTTTGGTGTAGGAGGATCAGTAATGGAGGTTGATGTTTCTCATCTCAATTTAAAACCTGGTATTTATTTACTAAAAATCATTTCGAATGAAAGAAAAACTGAGGTAGTAAAATTGGTTATTCAATGAAGAAGGAATTGATCCGGAAATGTAGACTTATATCGACAGTTTATCGTGAGACATAGGGAATTTTGTTCTCACATACTCATGGGCATTGAAGTTGTATTAGACATTCAACTTCAATGCCTTACTTTAACTGAAAATCTTTAGTAAAAGCTCTATTGAATTAATCTAAGATGCCGGACATTTGTGTTAATAAATTTTTGTTTTTTTGTGAAATTTGAGTACTTTCAACTTAATATTGCTGACAGTGTTCTTGCTTGTATGATGCGGTTGTAAAGCCTCCTGAGA
Source organism: uncultured Chitinophagaceae bacterium (assembly GCA_966674115.1). Classification (GTDB taxonomy): domain Bacteria; phylum Bacteroidota; class Bacteroidia; order Chitinophagales; family Chitinophagaceae; genus Flavisolibacter. The sequence goes on along the minus strand of CBKWHA010000262.1, from coordinate 6,384 downwards.
ACACAATGAAGCACGGTGCAGTGTCACTATCATACAAATAAGGCCTCAGCTATATTGCTTTTCATATCCCCTCCTTATCCGATATTCTGAAGAATTAACTTATTCTAGTCCTATTTTGAACCTTCACCATTAATCAACGATAATGAAAATCGGATACCTTTCATTTATACTTATTTTGATTTTGCCATTGGTATTTTCTTGTAGCAGCAGTCGAAAAGTAACTTATTTCGACATTACAAAAGATGCTGAAACGGAAATTCAATATCAAAACACAAATCCGCTCATACAGAAAAATGACCTGTTAAGTATTACTGTTACCAGCTTAAGCCAGGAAGCTTCACAGGTTTATAATGTATCCAATACGGTAAGCGGCACCGGTTCAAGGGATGTATTGGGCGGATACTTGGTAAATGAAGAAGGGTATATTCAATTTCCGGTGATTGGCAGAATAAAAGCTGCAGGACTGACAAGAGAAGAATTGCAGGCAAACATAACCCGCTTGCTGGTTGAACAAAAACTCTTGCTCAATCCAATAGTGAGTATCCGGAATCTTAATTTCAAAGTAACCGTACTTGGAGAAGTGGGAAAGCCTGCTGTAATCAATGTTCCTTCCGAAAAAATAAATATACTTGAAGCAATTGGGTTCGCCGGTGATATGACTTTGTTTGCCAATCGAAGTAATGTGCTTGTGATGCGGGAAGAAGATGGTAAACGAATTTTCAAATTACTCAATCTTAATTCCAATGAAATATTCAATTCTCCTTATTTCTATTTAAAGCCCAATGATGTTATTTACGTGAAACCAAATAAAACAAAGATTGCCAGTGTTAGCAACACCAGGCAATGGTTGCCAACAATATTCAGTGCGTTGTCGCTTTTATCAATCATTTTATACAGAGCAACAAGATAAATTTTTGTATCATGAGCATACCTAAAGTAAAACCTGAAGAAAAGGAAGAAAGCGTTTTTAATTTTCTTCTTTTTCGATTTGCACCTTATTGGCCACTTTTTCTATTGTTGTTGATTTTATGTAGCGCCGGTGCGTGGGTATATCTGCGTTTTTCTACTCCGCTTTATGAAGCAAATGCAACTATTTTAATTAAAGACGAGAAAAAAGGTGTTGATGATTCAAGGATGTTAGAGTCGCTGAATATTTATACTTCTTCAAAAATTGTTGAAAACGAAATGGAAGTGATCCAGTCGAGGACGTTAATGAAAGAAGTAGTAGTTAACTTGCACCTGTATGCTCCCGTATTCGAAGAAGGAGGCTTCAATGATATCAATGCATACGAGACTTCTCCTATTAGAATTGAAGCGAAAGATCCTGAAGAAATAGCGCCTGAAAAAGACATACCTTTCTCTTACGATCATGGGAAGGAGGTCGTTATAATAGAGCGGAAGGCTTATCCTTTGGGCGAATGGGTTACAACCCCATACGGTGATCTGAAATTTGCTATCAATCAGAAGGCTGATCCAGATCCTGATGAAAAAAGGCAACTTTATTTTTCCCTGCTCGATCCGGATAAGGTTGCTTCATCAATGGCATCCCGGGTTGATATTAAACCAACCAACAAGATCGCTACGGTGTTGGATTTATCATTTGTAGATGAATCAGCAGTTAGAGCAATAGATGTATTGAATGAATTAATTAAGGTTTACTCAATTAACTCGATCAAAGAGAAAAACCTGATGGCGGCCAATACACTTTCATTTATTGACGAACGGCTGCGCTATGTCATTAATGATCTTGATTCTATTGAGCGTTCTATACAGCATTATAAATCCAAGCAGGGTATTGTAGACCTGAGCGAGCAAAGCAGGAATTTCCTTCATAATGTAAGTGAAAATGACCGCCAGGTAAGTAATATTAATATGCAACTTGCCGTGTTGGATCAGGTTGAACGCTATGTGATATCTAAAAATAATGCAGGTGGGATTGTTCCGGCTTCTTTAGGTTTGAACGATCAATTACTGGCTCAGCTTTTGCAAAAGCTATACAATGCAGAATTGGAATATGAGAAGCTTAGAAAAACAATGGCAGAAAATAGTCCTCAGGTTACAGCTATTGGCAGCGAAATAGAAAGTATAAGGCCTGCAATTTTGGAAAATGTACGAAATCAAAGAGTAAGCTTACTGGCAAGCCGTAATAATATTTCATCAACCAGTGGTGCGTATTATTCTTATCTTAAGACCATACCACAAAAGGAAAGGCAATTATTAGAAATCAGCCGTCAGCAATCGATTAAAAATAATGTTTATTCCTTTTTACTGGAAAAACGTGAAGAAACAGCTTTGGCATCTTCTTCAACCCTTGCTGACAGCAAGCTGATTGATCCTGCAATATCTAATTTTTGGCCTGTAAGTCCTAATAAGAGTACAGCCTACTTAGGTGCTTTCGCCCTTTCTTTTATCATAGGTATCGGGCTTGTTTGTTGCAAGGAATTATTAACAGGAAAAATATTGTTCCGTTCCGATATTGAGAAATATACCAAAATACCCATAGCTGCAGAAATAACAAGTGTAAAGCATAAGCACGAGTTGGTAGTAAACAGGCCTGATAAAGTGTTCCTGAAAGAACAGTTTCAACATTTAAGGGCTGCTATTGGTTTGCATGGAAGGGCAGTTTCGAAGCAAAAGGTACTGGTTACCTCCAGTATTGCCGGGGAAGGTAAAAGTTTTGTAGCTGCTAACCTGGCGTTGAGCCTTTCCTCATCCGGAAAAAGGGTGTTGTTGATAGATGCAGATTTACGGGGACCTAAGACTTCTTCCATTTTCGATATGGAAGAAAAAGAAGGGCTTGCCGAATTTCTTGAAGATAAAGTGAGCATTAATAATATCATCAATCCTAGCGATCATAATAATTTATTTGTGATACCGGCTGGTGGTGAATGCGATAATCCAACAGAACTCCTGCTCAATGGAAAGTTGAATGAACTGTTTACCTATGTTGAAGAGCTGTTTGATTATATTCTTGTGGATACATCGCCGGTTGACCCTGTTACAGATGCATATGTTCTGTCTTACTATTGCGATAAAACCCTGTTTGTTATTAGACATGCATATACGCCGAAAACAATGGTTCAAATATTAGATGAAAGCAATAAAGTAACGGCTTTAAATAATCCTTTTATTGTATTTAATGGGATTAAAAAAAGAGGCTTCTTAAAAGGAAATTATGGTTTTGGTTATGGCTTTGGATATGAATATGTGTATAAGAACCGTCAAAACTATCATAAAAAGAGGAAGGTTTCAATGAGTTAATGTATTGATAGCATAGCAATTGAGTCAGCAGTAATCAGCTCGTAATTCTACCTTAACCCGTGAACAGAAATTAAAACCTTATCATATGAAAGTCTGTAAGACTATGTGGAAATGTATTAAATCATAACGTTATGCCTATAACAAATTGGTATTTAATTTTTACACGGCCAAATTGTGAAAAGAAAGTTGTTGATAATTTATCAAGAAGAAGCATTGAACACTACTGGCCTTCCAATAAATATATAAGTGTTCAGGACAAGAGACGAATAGTTATGCAAAAGCCGCTTTTTACATCTTATGTATTTGTGCACCTGAATGCATTACGACTTGGAGAATTGAAGAAGATTGATGGCGTTGCAAACCTGGTATACTGGCTGGACAAACCGGCGGTTATTAGAGATATAGAAATCGAAATGATGAGGCGGTTCTTAAATGAGCATTCCAATGTTCAAATTGAAAAAGTTCATGTAAATATGAATGGTATCGTGAAGATCACTAATGAAGATTTAAGTGAGCAATTGGATGCTAATGTTGACGTTCCTTTTAAAAATGTAAGACTGGTTTTACCCTCGTTAGGCTATGCACTGGTTGCAGCAGTTGAAAATATCAATGTAGGAGTGGTTGTGCAGACAGATCCGTTGAGGTATAACTCTGCACCTCTGGAAAATACATTGGGATAATCATCCAGTTAAATTTATAATAAAACTTAGGTGTTTACCATCGTGAGTAAAGTAGATACTCAGCATAACAAGTAAGCATACATTAATTAATAAAATGAAAAACCATCAACTAATTGATGGTTTTAATGTAGTAATATGATTTCAAAATACCGGAGTAATTTTTTAGGATACTTTCAATATTATTATAGTGTTGCTGGAAATAAATTGCTTTTTTCCATTTGCTTAAGTGTCATTGTAAGTGCCCTTGATGGTTTGGGACTTGCGATGTTTATGCCCCTGCTGCAATCAGTCGCCAATGATGGCCAAGCAGCCAAAGAATCGATGGGGAATTTACATTACATCACAGATGTAATCAAAGAAATGGGTTTTCCTTTAACCCTTGGAACTGTATTTACCACAATGGTAATACTGTTTTCTTTTAAAGGTTTGGTAAGGTATGTTGAAATAAATTATACTGCAGGCGTTGTTTACTATTTTATGAAAAAGTTGCGTCATAAGCTAGTGAGCAGATTGCAAAATATCAGCTACCGGGGATTTACCAAATTAGAAGCAGGTAATATACAGAACAATTTTATTGCAGAATCACAAAAGATGTCGCAGGCTGTAAAGAGCTATTTATTATATTGTCAGGCTCTTTTTATGCTTATTACTTACGTTTCATTTTCCCTGCTTGCCAATTTCCAATTTGCGTTGTTATTGGCGGTAAGTGCAGGTTTGACAAATTTGCTGTATAGCCGCATTTATAAGGCACTAAAAGAAACATCTTATAAGATCTCCGAAAGTGGTAATAAATATAATGCATACATGATCCAGGCTGTACAGTATTTCAAATATTTAAAAGCTACAAATTATTTAAATGTTTATTCAAAAAAGTTAAGAGAGGTTATTGATCATACTGAATCATTAAGCAAGAAAACTGCTCATTATAATTCTATAACCATGGCGCTAAAAGAGCCAATGATTATATTGATTGTTGTGATAGTTGTATATGTTCAATTAACCTGGATGGGCGGTCATTTAGGATCTATTATTCTAAGCCTTATCTTGTTTTACAGAGCGCTTAACTTCCTGGTATTGCTACAACAGTACTGGCAAAATTTCATCCAGAACACCGGTTCTATACGCAGTATTTCAAAAATTGAGACGACAATGAGCAGAATGGTTGAGGTTCAGGGTGCTAAGGAGTTTGTATCGTTAAAAAATGATATTTCAGTAATTGATGTAAGTCTGTCATACGGTAAGAATACTGTTTTACAAAAAGCAAACATAGTAATACCTAAAAATCAGACAGTGGCTTTAGTTGGTGAAAGTGGTTCCGGTAAAACTTCCCTTGCGAATATAACAATGGGATTGATCAATCCTGACAAGGGAACCGTGATTTTGGATGGTATTCCGTTGCCGGAATATAATTTGGACAGTTATAGAAAGAAAATCGGTTATATATCCCAGGATCCGGTCATTTTTAACGATAGCATTTTCAATAATGTTACATTCTGGGCTGAGCCTACTCCTGAAAACATGAAACGGTTTTGGGAGGTTATACAGATGGTATCATTGAAAGAATTTGTAGAAAGCAAGGAGGAGAAAGAATGGACCAGGTTGGGCGATAATGGTTTGCTTATTTCCGGGGGGCAGAAGCAAAGAATTTCCATAGCCAGAGAAATGTTTAAAGATGTAGAAATATTGATCCTTGATGAAGCTACTTCTGCTTTGGATTCTGAAACAGAATTGATGATCCAGGAGAATATAGAAAAATTACATGGTCATTATACAATGGTAGTAATTGCTCACCGGTTATCAACAATTAAGAATGTAGATAAAATTTATTTACTGGACAAGGGACATGTTGTTGTTTCCGGAAATTTTGAAAATATGGTTCAGAATTCAGACAAGTTCAAGCGAATGGTTGCATTGCAGGGATTATAAGGTGTATGTTCATACAATTCGAATCAGTTAAATAAATTATGATATCTGTTGTTATTCCATGTTATAATAGTGAAGAGTTCATTGGAAGAGCTGTAGAAAGTGTTTTGAAACAGACATTTAAGGAGTTTGAGATTATATTGGTTGATAATGGATCATCTGATAACACTACAAACATATTGTACAGCTACCGGGATACCTATCCTGATCTAATTAAGGTATTTCATGAACCCAAAAAAGGTGGGGCCGCTGCACGGAACAGAGGGTTAAAAGAAGCAAAAGGTGAATGGATACAATTCCTGGATTCTGATGATGAATTATTACCGGAAAAGTTTGAAAAACAGATAAATATTGCCAAAGAGCTTGGTGCTGATTTGATCCTGAGCACCTTTTATAAATACTATTTTAACAGAGGAGTTCAGAAAATGATCATTCAGTATCTGGAAACGCAAAATATCTGGAAGGGGCTCATTCATTCGGCCTTAGGCCGGACAAGCAGTAACTTATGGAAAAGAGAGGC
>CBKWHA010000261.1:0-7462 GCA_966674115.1 uncultured Chitinophagaceae bacterium | reverse complement strand
CATCTTTCAGGATTTGTGCTAATTCGTTAACTTCTTTTACTGTTAAGTTAACCAGTTGTTCAGCAAATGCTTTTAAATCAGCCATTGTTTTACTTTTTAAAAACCGCCTTCACAGTCACCGACTCCGGCGGATGGTTTATAATGCGTCTTCACTTATACCCGAAGACATAGGATTCTTTCTTAATTAAGAATTAAGCGTTTCTTTCTTCCAGCGCTTTGATCAGGCTAGCCAGCTTACCACCTGCGTTCAACCCAGAAATAACATTCTTCGCAGGAGATTGCAACAAGCCAATGATTTCTCCGATAAGATCGTGCTTGCTCTTCAATGTGGTCAGAGCTTGCAATTGATTGTCACCGGAGAATACATCACCATCAATGAAAGCAGCTTTCAAAGAAGGTATTTCAGATTTACTGCCTTTTCTAAAATCAGAAAGGATAATAGCAGGCTCTTTAGGATTCTCACTGAATAACAAGGCAGTTACACCATTCAGAGAATCGTAAACACCAGAAAATCTTTCATTATTCAAAGACTCCAGAGCCTTTTTGATCAGTGTATTTTTAGCCACCTTCATTTCAACTTGTTTGTTGAAACAAATACGGCGCAGTTTACCAACTTGCTCTACAGTTAATGATTCAGTATTGGTAACATAGAAGTTGCTGTATTGAGAAAACTTCTCTTTGAGCGCTTCTATTACTTCGTTTTTTTGTTCTTTGGTCATGATAATAAGTTTGTGATGTATCTCAAAAGATCATCTTAGTGAACAAAAGTTTTTGTATCAACAGTAATGCCTGGGCTCATTGTGCTGGCCATACTAACACCTTTCAGGTAAGTACCTTTAGCTGTAGAAGGCTTAGCTTTAATGATAGCGTTGATCAGCTCAGTGCTGTTTTCAACCAGCCTTTCAGGAGTAAAAGAAACACGGCCGATAGAAGCATGTATAATACCAGCTTTATCAACTTTAAATGCAATTTTACCACCTTTAACCTCAGTAACTGCAGCAGCTACATCGTTGGTAACCGTACCAGTTTTAGGGTTAGGCATCAGGTTACGGGGACCCAGGATCTTACCCAGACGGCCAATTTTAGGCATTACAGCCGGAGTAGCGACAATTACATCAACATCTGTCCAGCCACCTTCGATCTTTTGTACAAATTCATCTAAACCAACATAGTCAGCACCAGCGCCTTTTGCTGCAGCTTCCTGGTCAGGGCCGCAAAGCACCAATACTCTTTTTGTTTTACCAGTACCGTGAGGTAAAGTAACTGTACCACGGATTGCCTGGTCAGCTTTTTTAGGATCTACGCCTAAACGGATATGTATATCAACAGACGCATCAAATTTGCAGGTGGTAATTTCTTTTACCAGCGTAGACGCTTCTTTCAAAGAATATACTTTGGTAGCATCAACTTTTGCGTTTGCTGCTTTTCTTTTTTTAGGAATGAAAGCCATTGTCAAATTCTTTTAAAAGGTTCAAACATTATTTTTCCCAGGGAGCTGTTCCTTCAACAGTTAATCCCATGCTGCGAGCGGTACCAGCAACCATACTCATGGCGCTTTCCAGGGTAAAAGCGTTAAGATCAGGCATTTTGTCTTTTGCGATCTCTTCAACTTGTGCCCAGGTTACCTTTCCAACTTTGGTGCGGTTAGGCTCTTTTGAACCACTTTGAATTTTTGCGGCGTCCTTAAGCTGAACGGCTGCAGGAGGAGTTTTAATGATAAAGTCGAACGACTTATCGGAATAAACAGTCAATAAAACAGGAAGCACTTTTCCCATTTTATCCTGAGTCCTTGCATTGAATTGTTTACAGAATTCCATGATATTTACACCTTTGGAACCCAATGCCGGACCAATTGGAGGTGCAGGGTTAGCTTGGCCACCCTTGCACTGAAGCTTTACATAGCCAGTAATTTCTTTTGCCATTTTTCTTCTGATTTATTGGTTCAAGCGATGTTTCATCTCAGCGACTACTCCATCTCCCAAATTCCTCAATTCTCCCGTTCTGAATAGGAAGAAAACAAAGAACTTCTTTTGGGAGCGCAAAGGTAGGAAAAGATTTGAATTCTAGAATAACATATTTATTTTTTTTGCTAATAAAGCACCCAAAAGCCAGTCTTTAGACATTTTATAACCAAACTTAGCTCCCTTACCACCTCCCTTCATCCAACACCAGCTCAACATCCATAACCCGCAACCCTCACCCAATTGCCCATTGTCTATTGCTTATTGCCTATTTTTCCTCCTTCCCCACGCCTTCAGATCTAAATAATCCAGATAATAGATCACTTTCACAGATAGGTTGTTATTCTGTGGAGCCCTAATAGTCCTGTTAAAATTTTTGAAATACCTGTACTGGATGGCTTCATCAAATGTACTGGCTTCATCTTTCCATACTACGTTGATAAAACTTCCTGGTGCAAACTGCCATGTGTATACAGCATTGATATAAAAATTATTATAATTCTGGTGGTCTATATCAGCAGGCGGTGTGGTTGCGTTTAATATACCTTTTTCATCTAATTGAAAGAAACGCTTGCTCTCTACTTTACTCCAATAATGACGAACGATAAAACTGAGACCAGCCTTGTTATTGAAGCTGTATTTTGCTTCTAGCCCACTTTCCACCGTATTCCTGTCCCGCAAAGAAAAAAGCACATTATTATTATCATCTACCTTATAATAACCAACATCGTTCTTACCAGGCCTGTAACTGATATTCTTACTTAATGAGAACTTATCGTTAAAGCGATATCTATGATAAATGGTAAACTCATGACTCACGCCATTAAAGAAACCACTCCAACCAGTATAAGAAGCAATGTTAACAAAATACTTTTTAGTAAAATTTGTCTCTACCCATGCGTTATAACTTACTGACTGAGGTTTTTGATAAATCTTTCCGTTTCGCGATTCATAAAAATCATTTCCTTTCGTATTAACCCCAAAATAAACACCAGCCCACCACAGGTTTTTAAATTGAACATTAGCATTAATATTAGAGTGAAAATTCTGGAAATAGCTTTGCTGAAAACGTCTGCTATATAAAGCATTATAATTTACCTGTATACGGTTATACCATTTCTTTGGCTTCATCCAACGGTAACCAAGCCATAAATAATGATCCAGGAAGTTGTTGTTAAACAGTATCCCCATATCATTTATGTCATATGCATCATCTACTAATTCCTGTTGTATGGTAAATAGTAAATTACCACCGGTTTTATTAAAGCTTAGGTAATGAGAATAACCATTTTTATTATTCCCTGGTGATTGAAATTGTTGACTCAAGGCAACCTTACCAGACCAGTTATAGGTATTCTTTTTATTATTGAAATTAAAAAGAGCAGCACTTACATTAGCATCCCTTTCACTTCCACTTCTCCAAACATTTGTATTGATCAATGAAACAGAAGAATTGTTTTTCAGCGTCTGATCAAGTACAAATATGTTATAATTGGTTAAGGGGTTGGTTTGCAGCTTCCGGGTATTTTTATTAACGTCTTCAATTTCTGCATACATTGGTTTGGTTATGGCATTGAAAAATCCCATTCCTAATCCTTTTTTTGTACGGCCTGAAATTTTAGTTGCGTTCATAAGCTTGGATTCCTGAGGATTTTTTACAATCCGCTCATCAGCAACAATCCAGTCATTCACTTTATTATAATGAATGGGAGTTCCACCTATTCTCCTGGAATAAAAAAGATTACCCTTGTTAAACAGCTCTGTCCCCTCTGTAAAAAACGGACGGTATTCAGTAAACTTTACTTCAAATGGTGTTAAGTTCAGGACTTGATTATCACTTCTAACTTGACCAAAATCTGGTACTAAAGTCATGTCTAGTGTAAAGCTTTCATTAATGCCATACTTTACGTCCATACCCCCATTAATAGATGAGCTCCAGTCTTTTTCATTATCCGGATAGTTATTTATATAAGAAGAAAAATATGGTGATAGAGACAGTCTGAGTGGGGGTTCTATTTTCTCTATACCTGTCCACAAGCCACTTTGATTGACAAAACCATTTACTTTAGGATCAACTGGATTCCACATAAACTGACGTCCAACCTTTTTACGGTTACGGGTAATATTCAGACCCCAGGTTTGATTTTCTTTGCTTACAAACCGGATTGCAGAATAAGGAATACGCATTTCAAAGGTCCAGCCATCAGCTTGAACCTTGGCTTCGCTGTCCCATACAGCACTCCACGAACCATCCTCACCTGCTGTATTTGAATATTTTGCGTCAAATTGCTCACCTAAAGGCGTAACATAAAATCCAAAGCCATTTATTTTATCGTTGTAAGTATCAAAAATCACCCCCACATAATCATTAACACCAATTACATCTCTCCCAACAAGTTCTTTTGATACACTATCCATGCTACGCTCACGACAATATCCAGCTACATAAATTGAAGTATGATCATAAACAAGGTATATTTCTGTCTTAGTACTACTATCTTCAACAACACCAAAATTGGGACGCCACTCAACAAAATCTGTTGCAGGAATAGTCTCTTTCCATACAGGCTCATCAAGGTTACCATCAACTTTTATTATTGCAGAAGTTCTTTTAGCAGGCAGTTCTTTGATAATCGTTTGTGCTGCCAGGTTTGCAACCGTCCCCATAAGAAGAAAATACAAGAGGAGAAGTAAGCGCATAGTTAATGGTTCCGTAGCCAAAGCCACATGCTAAGCTAAACGTATTAACTTCGCTTAATGTTACCGCACATATAAAAAAAACAATTCTTTAACATAGAAACACCGGCTCTATTTATCTGGTACGATGCCCTTATTAGCTCATCTACGGAACAAAATAAGATCATCACCCATCTTAGGATCATGTAAGGACCAGAGAACGTTCACACTCGTATCTTTTAGCCAACCTTTAAAAGTGAGATAAGTTTTATTAGGATGAATGGAACTCTCATACCGCATGATTTTGCCGGTAGCCCTATGGTAATAATAAGGTATCTGATAATGAAATTCCGGTGGCAAAGCAATGGATTCGTATTGCCACTTATTTAATCCAACGTCTATTTTGAAATCCAGGGAATCAGCTGGTGACCAGTATGTAACAGGCTGATTATGATTAGCCTTTGCAATCTCTTTAATATAAAGGTCGTAACGCATAGTGCTGTGCTCGTGTTCCACAGGTACAATTAATGCGGCATACACTGTTCTTATCAGTACAATCCCTACCATGAATAACCAAACAGTGTATTGAGATTGCTTAAAATAACTAGCGATAAAAACAATTAAAGCTGCTGCTAAAACTATTGTCCAGGTAAGACTTACATTCAGAAAAAAAGGAAGCACTACAACACCACCCGCCACAATAACAAACAACCAACCGGCATATTTTAAAAACCCTTGAATAAAAATTGAGTACCGGCTTTTATATTTCCAGTATATATATGCAAGCACGGTGAAATAAAAAGGAAGGAACATATAAACATACCTCAGCTTTGGTCGGCCGGTAAACCAGTAAATACCAATATTGAAAACAATAAACAGTATAGAGAACCATACTAATGGATTTCTCCTTACGTGCAATCTGACCTTTTTAAAGAGTAAGAAAAGCAATAGTGACCAAGGCAGTAAAAACTTGAACGTCAAACCTGGATAGGTAATAGCTTTACTCCATAATCTATCAGAACGTTCCCCAACTGCCGACTTTTTAAATGACTCGTTCAAAAGATTGATCAATAATCTCTGTGGAGGATTATAAAAACTAAATAGGTACAAATAAATTCCTGTCACAGCAAAAAAAACAAGTATCCCGGCAAAATGTTGCCACTGCAATAATGGCTTCAAAGAACGCAGGTAAACACATAGAGCAGAAATGGTTAAAACCTGGAAAACAAGAGATGGATAGCCTTTTGTGAGAAAACCTATGGCACAAAACAAATAAGAAACCGAAAATAGCTGCAGCCACTTTTTACGTTGGCCAAAATAAAATAGTGAGATCACCTGTATATAAACAACAAACGCATAGAAGATATCAATCTCTCCACCATTCTGTAAGGCATAAAAATAAACGTCGGAACTGGTCAGAATAAAAAGCGCGGAAAGAGCTGCAATGGTTTTGGGTAAAAACTTCTTGGCAATTAAATAATGACTCCCGGCCAGGAGTAATAAAAACAACAATGAAGGTAGGCGAACAACCCATTCTGATTCAGAACCGGTTATAAACAGAAAGCCAGCAATGATCCAGTTAAACACAGGAGGCTTATTAAAATAATCATAACCAAAAATAGAAGGCATGATATAATTGCCGGAATGCAACATTTCAATGGAAACAATTGCCCTTCTAGGTTCTTCACCGCTGAGTAGTGGGTAGTTCAGGTTGATAAGTACAGATAATAAATATAAAACCAGAAAAGAAATGAAGAATATATAAACTCTTCCTCTCCTGGTGCTGGTTTGCTTGATCATACTTGATGGCCTGGAAAATAAATAAAATGAAAAAGGCTGATTCAAATGTACAATGAATCAGCCTTTTCTAACGGAAAGTTCAATTTAACTAAGCTTTTCAACTTGCATATAGTTGAGTTCTACCGGTGTGGAACGACCGAATATCTTAACCGTAACTTTCAATTTCTTTTTCTCATCGTTTACTTCCTCAATCACACCATTAAAGTCGTTGAATGGTCCCTCAATAATCTTAATAGTCTCCCCTACAATGAACGGCTCACTCATACTTACGCTACCAGTCTCAGCCATTTCATCCATTTTACCAAGCATTTTGTTCACTTCAGACTTGCGAAGAGCAATAGGATTTTCTTTTCCTAAGAAGTGAATAACATTGCTGGTATTCTTAATAGTATCTCTTAAATCGTCACTAAGTTTTCCCTCAACAATTTCAATCATCACATAGCCAGGGTAATAGTTCCTTTCACGCATTACTTTTTTACCACCCTGTACTTTATATACTTTCTCAACTGGTAAAAAAACTTGCTTTACGACATTTGACCAGCCACCTCGAGATATCTCCTTATCTAAATATTCCTTAACCTTACGTTCTTTTCCGCTTACTACACGCAGTACATACCATTTTGTTTCCTGCTGTTGAGTATCGGTATTTTGGGTAGTTTCTTCCATTTTTTAGAACAATTTGTAAATGAAATTCAAGCCACCTGCAGCAACAAGATCCATTAACCAAACAATAGCAGTAATAACCAAAGTAGCACCAAGAACAATCATGGTTGATTGCTGTAATTGCTCCCAGGTAGGCCAGGTTACCTTTTCACTCAACTCTTTTATAGAGTCACGGAAGTAGTTAGTTATTTTGTTCATCGGTTTTATTATGCAAATTAGCGAATATAAAAATGTGCAAATGTTATCTTAACTAGAAAATGTGTCTTAAATAACACAGTTTCAGATGTATACATTTGCACATTGCCTGGCACGGGCAGAGAGATTCGAACTCCCATCAACGGTTTTGGAGACCGCTATTCTGC
>CBKWHA010000260.1:0-7483 GCA_966674115.1 uncultured Chitinophagaceae bacterium | reverse complement strand
ACGATAAAATCGATAAAAATGTGATGAAGGAATTGTTAAAAGAGGGCATAAAAAAGCCCCTTGTAGAAACAAAGGGCGTCTAACGATTGCTTGCCATATGAAAAGAGATAATGATCTTGTTTTGTTTCACAAATGTAGGCTCGAAATAAAATGTATACTTAACAAGTTTTACCTGATAAAATTATGCCTAAAGCAGCGTTTTTCTTCTCAAAGCCTTTACAGTCTTAATTTTTGTCTTTAGTTTTTATTATCTCCAACTGATTTTTCACTCAACATTTTTAGATATAGTTTACCAATAACTATTTACAGGTGCGGTAGTTTCATATCCCATGTAATCATCTGTATGCAGTTCTTTTTCTTTTTTACGATCTTTCGACAAGGCTTTAATGGCAGCCGCTGCAGCCAGCCCACCTATTACATACAGGGCAACCGAAAGTACTTTTGTTTTTGCACTACGATCTGTTAAGCCATTATCCAGACCCATATATTTAGGCAAGAATAAAGCACCTAAACCGGAAGCCATACCAAGCATAGCACCACGCAGGAAGGCGTTCTTTGGCTTGCCTGCTGCTGCAAGACTATAATAAAGACTATTAAAGATAATGTCACCAGCCAGTGCCCACATACGCAACTGGTTTTGAGGAGGTACAGGCTTGTTTGCTTTGCGCAGTGTTTTTGCTATTGCCTGCATACCTAGTTTGTCTACACGCGGTGCCTGGCTATCAGCCTTTCTTACTAACTCATGTACAACGGTTAGAGCACATGCCCCAGCCAGCCCTCCTGCGAACGCTGTTGATGTTTTCATTGCAAATATTTTAAGTTATGAACTGTCCGGAATAATTAGTATAAATAAGATGCCAACCAGCAGAGCTAGCAAAATAGAGGTGTTTTTTAACTATATGCGTCAATAAAGCAACAAACTGTACCGTTTGCGATTATTTATGTCCAGTTTCCTACTCTTATAATCCTGTATTTTTCCCCAGGTTATTGTTGAGCTGCAGGTGATTAATGCCGGGTTTACTACTTTTACGGCATGATACGGGAACAGGAATTAAGGCTTGGGAACTTTATATTACAAAAGGTGAACAACAGGATCAGTATGGTACCATGCGCCTTTGAGCATTTTGACCTGATATCAAAAGGGGATGCCAAGGCGCTCTATCCAGTTGTATTAAAGTCTGAACTATTGGAGAAATGTGGTTTTCTTGAAAATAAAGATTATCCGCTTGCACCTAGTGCACGCGAGTTTATTTTAACACTCCCCATAAGTGGCAATAATAAGAACGAGATATTTGCATATATAAAAAGTAATGGGGAGTGTTTTGGCCGTGCAACTGTTAATGGTTTACCTGCCAGCAATAACTTTTACCATCTGCATCAGTTGCAAAACCTTTATTTCGTTTTGACTGGTGAAGAACTTAGCCTTAAATAACCCGGTTTTATCAGGACTCTGTTTGCAACCTGTTGATCAACTCTGCGACAAGTGCAGTCCAGCCGGTTTGGTGGCTTGCACCAAGGCCAGAGCCCGTATCGCCATGGAAATATTCGTAGAACAATACCAAATGCTGGTTTTCCGGCTTCAGGTAAAACCAATTGTAATTTCCATGTAGAGGACGGATCCCTTTCCCCTGTTTTTCAAACAAGCTAATGATACGCTTCGTAAGTTCGTCTGCAACCTGCGACAGGTTCATCATATTTCCGGAACCTGTAGGATATTCTACCTGCAAACTATCGTGATAAAACTCACCATACTGCCGCAGCGACTGAATGATCAGGTAATTGATCGGAAGCCAGACAGGACCACGCCAGTT
Source organism: uncultured Chitinophagaceae bacterium (assembly GCA_966674115.1). GTDB lineage: Bacteria > Bacteroidota > Bacteroidia > Chitinophagales > Chitinophagaceae > Flavisolibacter. Next base: position 5,672 of record CBKWHA010000260.1, on the reverse strand, counting down.
GGAGTTACCACCAAACATGTCGGAAGTAGAATCTCCCGGCTCGTATTGAATGGTATGAGAATAGCCATTCAGATGAAAGGTGTAGGGATGTTTTTCATGGTATTTGGATAAAGCCCTGATGCCACCTGGCGACAAAAACTCTTCTTCATTCAGCAGCCGCTCTAAAAGATAAACCACCCTTTCTTTCCTGATCAGGGAGATTAATGTGCGGTCTTTTTCTCCATGCTCTTCGTAAGGCCAGAAGCGGTTGTTTTTCAACCGGTAGTTCTCAAACCATTTGAAACGCTTTTTAAAATCCGACAACTTATCGAAGGCCTTTTTTTCGATGATGGAAACCGCAAAAAGACTGATCAAGCCAACAGCAGACTGAATGCGCAATTGTTGCGGTTCGTGGCCTTCTATAAAGATGGCATCATAGAAAAACTTATCCTCATTGTTCCACATGTAGTGATCGTTAAGAGCTTCGGCGATCAATACAAAGTGCTCGAAAAATTTGGTTACGGAATCTTCGAATGAAATGTCATGTGCTGCAATTTCCAGCGCAATATCCATCATATTCAAAGCATACAGTCCCATCCAACCTGTTCCATCAGCCTGCTCTAACTGCATATGTTGGGGCAGCTCAATATTACGGTTGAATACTCCAATATTATCCAGCCCAAGGAAGCCTCCCTGGAAAATGTTATTACCGTTAGAATCTTTACGGTTGATCCACCAGGTGAAATTGATCATCAGCTTTTGGAATATCTTTTTCAGAAACGCAATATCACCTTTCCCCGTTTGCTTTTTTTCCATGTGGTACACCTGGAGAGCTGCCCATGCTTGAACGGGTGGATTGACATCGCTGAAATGCCATTCGTAAGCAGGCAACTGGCCATCTGGTTTCATATACCATTCCCGCATGATCAACAACAATTGGTTTTTGGCAAACGAAGGATCAACCATAGCCAAAGCGATACAATGGAAAGCCAGATCCCAGGCAGCATACCAGGGATATTCCCATTTATCCGGCATTGCAATAATGTCCTGGTTTTTCAAGTGGTGCCAGTCCCAGTTCCGGCCTTTTTGCTTGTGGTGGTTTACGGGTGTAATTCCATCGCTTGTCTTTAACCAGCGTTCAATGTCGTAATGATAGAATTGCTTGCTCCAAAGCAAGCCGGCAATTGCCTGACGTTGGATATTGGCAAGATCTTTAGAACAACCTTTCGGACAAAGGGATGCATAAAAATCATCAGCTTCCTGCTTGCGCATAGAAAAGGTATTTTCAAAACCAGCAGGAAAAGGCACTTCTTTCGCCTCTTTGCTTAACCTGAAATAGAGTGTATGTGATCCGCATCCATCTATATGAAGCTGATAAACCGGGGAAAACTTTGTTCCTGATTTTTTGTGCTCCAGGATCTCTAAATTTTCACCAGTGATTATTGCATTGTGAAAAGCGTCTTTTGTAAAAGGCGAACGGTTGTATTTGCCGGTGACGATCTCCGTATTGGTTTCATTTTCCGTAAACAATCGATGCTGGGCTGAAGGGAAATAAAAATAATAATCACCCAAACGATGGTGAAATGCTTCAACTGTATGATCATCCAGAAGTGTGATCACTGGCTTTTTTTCCTGCCCATTACATTGCCAGCGGTTGTAAAACCATAGTGTAGGCAAAATAGTAATGTCAGCCGGCCTATGATAGCGGTTGGTGACTTCTAATTTAATAAAGATGTCTTCAGAATTTTCCTTGGCATAGGTAACATGCACATCAAAATATTCGTTGTTGTCGAACACACCTGTATCCAGTATTTCATACTCAGGCTCGAACCTTGTACGGTTCCGGTTTTCTTTGCGCAATTTGTGGTAAGGAAACTCCTGCTGCGGGTATTTGTACAAATACTCCATGTAGTAATGCGTGGGCACATTATCGAGGTAATAATATAGTTCCTTTACATCTTCACCATGATTGCCTTCGCTGTTTGCCAATCCAAAAAGGCGCTCTTTCAGTATTTTGTCTTTTCCATTCCAAAAGGCAAAAGCAAAACACAGGTTTTGAAAAAAGTCGGAAATTCCTGCCAGACCATCTTCTCCCCATAAATAGGCGCGGCAATGTGCATGATCAAATGGGAAGTAATGCCACGCATCACTGTTGGTGCTGTAGTCTTCGCGTACGGTTCCCCATTGTCTTTCGCTCAGGTAAGGCCCCCAATGTTCCAAAGGCACTCTCTTCTCAGAATTTATTAGTAGGCGTTTATGTTCTTCGGTCATGTTTTAATCTTTGGTTTAAGTTTCTGCCCCTGCTCAAATGCAAAGAATTGCAGTGAAACAGATGGTTTTTTTTGATAATGGATAATAACTGAAAGTGATTTCGTAGTAGGTAAAGGGATAGCTTTTATAAGTTTACCATGCAACAATGTGTAAACAAGCTATTTCCAAAGGCAATCCTCGGGTGTTATGGCAGAGCTCAAACTGATAGGGGACGAAAAGATATGGCTAGCTAAAACATGTCCCTATCTTGATCCTGTTTACCTTGACTTTCTTCAAGACTATTGTTATAATCCGAAATGAAATGTCAATTCAACAGCAGGGTACAAATGTAAGCATTACCATTAAAGATTACTGGTACCATACCATTTTGTTGGAGGTACACATACTTAGTCTTATTTCATAAATTTTTTATGCGTCAAGCACGCAACAAAGAAATAATGATGCTTATATAATCGAATCTACGAAGAAAAAAATGGAAACCTTCATGAATTAGGTGTAAACATTGCAGAATTCGGTACATGCCGCCCACATTCCTACAAAGTGCACCAAATGGTAGTTGAAACATTTGTTTATAGCAGCACAATCTGAATTCAAAATGACCAATGTGAAAGCAAAGGTGTCAGGGGCGATTATACCTGCCCCTGACGACGGTCTATTTGTTTTTCTTTTGCCTGGCGCAATATTTTTTGCAAGACTTCTATAGTATCCACAACAGCCTGTTCAAAAGAAGGACTGCTTCTTTTTGCAAAAGGATCCTTACCCGGCATTTCCAGTCTGATTTCACAGTAATTGCTTTCCGGATCATTATCTGCTCCATGGAATAAAACTACGTTGGCCCGAACAATTTGATCCTTTCCAATCAATTTGTCTAGCTTTTCATGTATAAAAGTCTCCAGTTCGTTACTTGCCTTAAATCCTAGCGATTGAATAATTATATCCATATAATAATTGTTTTACAGATTAAAGTACAGCACTATTATCATACCAAGAGGAGAGAAAAAAGTAGCTTGATGTCTTTCTTTTCTTATATTAAATAGTTAAATTGTATTATCGCAGTTTGAACACAAAAACTAGAATATGAGCAAGCCACGCAGGTTATTTGATTGTATTGAGGAACAGCTAAATATGGGCTCTGTGGAAACAGCGCTTGCCGCTAAGGAAAACGGCAATTGGCGCAAGTATAACACAAAAGAAATCAGCGATATAGTTGACAAACTGGCGGCAGGATTACTGGCGTTAGGCATTAGTGGCAACGATATGTCAATTGAGGGCAGGGATAAAATAGCTGTTCTTGCTAAAAACCGTCCGGAATGGATTTTCCTTGACCTGGCCGTTCAAAAAGCCGGAGCCGTTCTGGTTCCGATTTACCCTACTGCACATATTAATGATTTAGAATTTGTATTAAAGGATGCACAGGTGAAAATGGTGTTTGTAAATGATGAAGACATGCATCAAAAAGTACAAAACGTGTTGCCCCTAACACCATCTGTCCAGGAGGTTTACAGTTTCGACAAATTGGATGGTGTAAAGCACTGGAAAGATATCCTGCCATTAGGAAAACAGGAGCACTATAAGCAACTGACCGCCGTATCAGAACGCATTAATACTGAAGATCTGTTCACCATCATTTATACATCAGGAACCACAGGAACACCAAAGGGAGTCATGCTGTCACACCACAATGTACTCAGTAATGTAATGAGCGTATTACCGCATTTTGGGTTAAACAAAAAAACCAGGGTTATCAGCTTTCTGCCGCTCAACCACATTTTTGAACGCATGGTTACTTACCTATTTTTGTTTACCGGCACCAACATTTATTATCCGGAAAGTATTGACAACCTGGGGGATACGCTTAAAGAGGTAAAACCACATATGTTTACTACTGTTCCCCGTTTACTTGAAAAGGTCTATGAGCGTATTATGTCTAAAGCGGAGGCACTTACCGGCATTAAAAAGAAATTGTTTTTCTGGGCACTTTCCCTGGCCAATCAATATGATGTCAGCAAACCAGGAAGTGCTGTTTACCGGTTACAATTGCAATTGGCTAATAAACTTGTTTTTAAGAAGTGGCGGGAAGGTTTGGGTAATGAAGTGCGGTTTATTGTTACGGGTGCTGCCGCCTGTCCGGTAAAGATGATCCGTGTTTTTACGGCAGCCGGCATCCCTATTCTGGAAGGTTATGGCCAGACCGAAACTTCTCCCGTTATTAGTGTAAATGGCCTTGAACCAGAAAAAAGGATGTTTGGGACAGTGGGGCCTGTCATAGATGGTGTAGAGGTAAAAATTGCCGAAGACGGGGAAATTCTTTGTAAAGGACCCAACGTAATGATGGGTTATTTTAAACGGCCTGACCTAACAGAAGAAACTATAAAAGATGGTTGGTTGCATACTGGCGACATAGGCGCTTTAGTAAATAATTATTTTCTAAAGATCACAGACCGGAAAAAAGAAATCTTTAAAACCTCAGGGGGCAAATTTGTAGCACCGCAACCTATTGAAAATAAAATGGTAGAAGACCCCTTTATTGAACAGATCATGGTAGTTGGAGCCAATAGAAAGTTTGCAGGTGCCTTAATCGTTCCCTCCTTTCATCATTTAAAAGAATGGTGCAGGAGCAATGGAATAGAGTTCAATAATCATGATGATATAATTGAAACCCGTGCAGTTAAGGAACGCTATAAAGAAGTTATAGATGAATTAAACCAAAATTTCAGTCAGGTTGAGCAAATAAAAAGATTCGAATTATTGCCTAATTTATGGACAATAGAAGGAGGAGAATTGACACCTACATTAAAATTGAAAAGAAAAGTGATCATGGAAAAATATCACATGGTAATTGAACGGATTTATCAGTAGTACAATTTGAGATTTGAGATTAGCAATCTCAAATGTTTAAATTCCTCTTCCAAAATCGTTGAACTCCTCATCTCTCTCCTGCCTTTTATTCTCTTGGCGCTGAGGAATCTGATCCTCTTCCCGGTTATTCTGAACCTGAATAAACTCATCCTGGTTTTTTAACTGATGGTCTGTTTCGGTTGGTTTAGGATAAGCCTCAGGCCGTTCCCGTTTATCTTTATTTTCATTCATGCTTTAATGGTTTATAAGGTTTTTAAGGCAATACGCCCTGCCAACTAGTTTGCAGGGCGTATTGCCTTTTTAAATAACTAAAACTCTGCTAAGTGAGTAACGGACTACATGCCACCTTGGTCGCGTTGACTACCACCTGTAGTGCTTCCTCTTCCTTGATCGCCACTTGTGCCTTGCTGACCTTGCTGACCTTGTTGACCTTGTTGAGAGCCCCAGTCAGAGCCAGATGTTCTTCCGCTTTGGGTGCCACCCTGTTGAGCGCCGCTTGTGCCCTGTTGGCTGCCTTGTTGGCCCTGAGAGCCACGTTGTGTGCCACCTTGTTGTCCTTGTTG
>CBKWHA010000259.1:0-7494 GCA_966674115.1 uncultured Chitinophagaceae bacterium | reverse complement strand
CAGTAAGTGATGAACTTGCAAAAAACTTATCACAACAGTTAAGAAAAGAAATCAAATTGGGGATATAAAGCTTAACATAAGAATTTTTGTTCCAAAACATAAATCTATAAAAAGCTTTTTTAAACGGGAAAGATTTTTTAAATTACAAAGTTATGAAGGTCTCTGTGTTAGAGATATTGAAAATTTAAAGTTTCAAGTCTCTCCAAAGAAAAAAGGACAAGGATTGATAAGTCAGGTTTATAACGAAAAAGAGTAAAATATGATTTTGATTTAAGTATAAATCACTCATTGGGTTTATATAATTTAGATAATAATCAGCTGGATGCAACAAGTTATTGTAATTTTGTTATAGCCGCACCGATTTTTAAAGGGAATACTGAAGAAATCATTGCAGTAATAACTTTTGATAGTGAAGTAAAAGTGGATCAACCTACAAATAATGATTGGCAGAGTATAATAAGAGATTATTGTAAAATAGTTCACAAACATCACGAATTACTAAAAAGCTAATTTATGGGTACATTGGCACATATTCATGGTGATAGTCAGAACGAATCATTATTAAGAAAAATGGTAAGGATTTTGACTAAGAATGATAGTGAAAAGGAGAAAAAGGAGATGAAACGTTATGATAAAATTGAGTTTGCTGATGCTAGTAAGCAAGATAAACATCAAGAAAGCTCAAAATCATCAAAAAGTAATAAAGAAAAAGTTTAATTATTTGTTTTATTATTTTATCAATGACCTAAAAAGGTCATTTTTTATTTAAATTAATTATTAAAGGAAATTTGCTTTATAAATAGATTTAATAACAATCTATTTAAGGTTTTTGATTACATACTTATAATAAATATTGCCGTAAAACATGCCGTAAAAAAATAAACCCCTTGAATATCAAGGGGCTACAAGTCAAAAAGTGAACCGGATTGGATTCGAACCAATGACCTACTGCTTAGAAGGCAGTTGCTCTATCCAGCTGAGCTACCGGTCCTTTTTATGGCCGGCAAATATAAGTATTCTCATCAAAACAATGCAAATTAGGCCAGCAGTTTCTCGATAATTTTTCCTGTTTGCTTATTTTTTAAGATCAGTTTTTTGGCGCCATAGTGCGTCATTTCTTCTTTTATCAGATAATGATCGCTATCATATTCTGTTAAGTGAGCGTCTGCATGAACCCCTACTTTTCCGCGCCAGATATCCAATTTGACTGGCTCCCAACTCTTGGAGCTGGCGGATCTGTAAGCGGCATCCAGAATGGCGTTCACTACATAACCATCATAAAATGTTTCTTTAGGTTCCTGGCCTGCTTCCAGAGCATTGAACATGTCCATGAACATATGGTTATAACCTAATTCATTGAGTTCATCGCCTACAGGGAATAACCAGCCTGTATTCGTTTCTGCTTTTTCTGCCACGTAATCTGCCGCTTTTCCGGTGGAAAATATTTCAAGGCCTGTCCGCAGAAAATTATTAGTCCAGATGGTGCCTTCCGTACCCATGATCTCATCCCTCAGGTCCAGGCCACCGCGGAAGGTCCCGCTTACTCCAAACTGGCCTATGGCTCCGTTTTCATATCGTACCAAGCCAATGGCATGGTCTTCCGCTTCAATTGGTTTCACCTGTGTGGCGGCCCAGCACATGACTTCTACGGGCTTTATATCTTTACCAATATAATTCCTGGCAATTTCTACACAGTGGCATCCCAGGTCCAGGATACAGCCGCCGCCGGCTTTTTCCAGATCCCAGAACCATTCGCTATGCGGGCCGGGATGGGTTTCTCTCGATTTGGCCCATAACACCCTTCCAATGGCTCCATTTTTTACGCTCTGGAGCGCTTTTAAAAACTTGGGCGTGTATACCAGGTCTTCCAAATAGCCATTGAAGATGCCTGCACTTTCTACGGCTTCGAGCATGCGTTTGGCTTCGGCAGCATTTCGGCCAAGGGGCTTGGTAACCATCACCCGCTTGCGGTGCCTGCAGCAAAGCATAACCGCTTCTTCATGCAGGAAATTGGGCAGAGAGACGCAAACTATCTCTACATCCGGGTGGGCGATAGCTTCCTCCATATTGGTAGTCCAGTGCTGTACGGAGTAGTCGGAAGCAAATTTCCTGGCTGATTCTTCCCGCCTGGAATAAATACTCACGATCTTATCCTTGCTCCGGTAACCTTGCATTGAATCGGCATAGAAACGCGCAATGAATCCAGAGCCAAGCATGGCTATCTTAGTCATATGGCAATATTTTAAACGTAGGCCACTGGTTCAGCTTTTTCAGTAGTCTTCCTTGTGTCTTTAAAAAGAATAGCGAATAGCAGCACCACTATACCGGCGATAGCGGCAGGAACCATCCAGATGCTTCTCCAGTTGTGACCATCGGCTGTCCTATAGTGTTCTGATACCTGACCAGCTACCCAGAATCCTATGAGCATCCCAACGCCGTAAGTTGCTAATGTGATCAATCCCTGAGCGGAAGATTTAATACGCTCACCAGCCTGTTTATCAGTATAGATCTGTCCGGTTACAAAGAAGAAATCATAGCAAATGCCATGAAGTAGTATACCTAAGTAAAGGAATGATAGTTCAATTCCTGTAACATCGCCGTAGCTAAACAATACATAGCGCAATACCCAGGCAATCATACCTATCAAAAGCATAACTTTGATACCGAAACGACGGAAGAATAGCGGCATCAGGATCATGAATACTGTTTCTGAAACTTGTCCGAGCGTCATTTTACCTGCTGCATTGGTCAAGTTGATCTCATTTAAGAACTTGTTGGCTTCCTGGTAATAAAAGGCCAGTGGAATACAGATAAGCATGGCCGAAAGGAAGAAAATAAGGAAGTCCCTTTTCTTTAAAAGTCCAAGTGCATCCAAACCTAAAATATCACCTATACTTACCCTTCTACCTCTTGATGCCGGTGGTGTATTGGGTAAGAAGAAGCTCAATAAACCCAGGGCCAGAGAGGCCACTGCTGCCATACGGAACGTATTTACCAGTGCATTGTTTTGCTCCCAATCGGTGGCAAAAGAAATAAACAAGCCTGCAACGATCCAACCTATAGTGCCCCACACCCTTAATGTGGCAAATTCCTTTTCAGGATTTGTCAACTGCCTGAACGAAACCGAATTGACCAAGGCTAGTGTAGGCATATACAGGATCATATATGTCAAGATCAAGGGGTAGAAGCCATCAAAGTTTGTTTGCTGGGAGAGAAAATACATTAAGGCAGCTCCGGCCAGGTGCAGTACACCTAAAATCCGTTGGGCGGCAAAGTAACGGTCAGCGATCAGCCCTACAATAAATGGGGCAATAATGGCACCTAAAGATTGTGTGCCATAGGCCAAACCGTTTTGAACATCTGAAGCGCGGAGCGTCTTACTGAGGTATGTACCCATCGTTACAAACCATGAGCCCCAGATAAAGAACTCCAAAAACATCATTGCGGAAAGGGAAACTCTTGTACCAGGTTTCATAAGCAAGTGATTCGTTGAAAGTGATTGATTTAAAAAAGAAAGTTACAAACAAAAGGTTAATATGCTAATGTGATAAATTTATATAAACGATTAAGGGATGAATTCATTTCAATATGGGGTAGAGCAACTAAGCATTGGAAAGGTGCTCCAGCTTGCTGCACAGAAAACCCGGGGAAGTTTAGGTGAGGAAGCAAGGAAAAAAGTAGAGAACAGCTTTCACCAGGTGCAGCAGATTGTGGCCAATGATCAAACTGTATATGGCATTACAACAGGTTTCGGCATATTGGCTAATACCAAGATATCTGAGGAAGATACCCGTTTGTTGCAACACAAAATATTACAAAGCCATAGCGTAGGTGTGGGGGAAGCCATTCCTGAAGAAATAGCCCGACTGATGTTGCTTACCAAAGTACACGCTTTGGCGCAAGGTTATTCAGGTGTGCAATTGGCTACACTGGAGCGTATCATCTGGCATATTGACAACAATATCATACCCGTTGTGCCGGATAAAGGGAGTGTGGGTGCGTCTGGTGATCTGGCACCCCTGGCTCATCTGTTTTTACCTTTGATTGGTTTGGGTGAAGTATGGTTTGAAGGCAAAAGATGTCAAACTGGAGCGGTATTGAATCAATTTGGATTGGCTCCTATAACCCTGGGTCCCAAAGAAGGGTTGGCTTTGATCAATGGCACCCAGTTTATTTTAGCTTATGCGATTAAAGGTATTCAGCGCCTTCATAATTGCCTGGAGGCAGCAGATATCATAGGAGCCATGAGCCTGGAATCGCTCACCGGAACTAAAGCTCCATTTGATGAACGCCTGCATGCTTTGAGGCCCTTCAGTGGTGTTCAATTGGTTGCACAAAGATTACGCCTCTTGCTTCAAAAGTCTGAGATCATGCAAAGTCATATTCATTGCGGCCGTGTACAGGATCCTTATTCCCTGCGCTGTATGCCACAGGTGCACGGTGCTTCCAGGAATGCATGGCTACACCTTAAAGAGTTGACTGAAATAGAATTGAACTCTGTAACGGATAACCCTATTGTATTTGCCCATAATGATACCATCAGTGGTGGTAACTTTCATGGACAGCCTTTGGCTTTGCCCTTGGATTATGCCTGTTTTGCTGCTGCAGAGGTGGGCAATATTTCGGACAGAAGATGCTATTTGCTGCTGGAAGGCAAATGGGGACTACCGATGCTGCTTATGCGTAAAGTGGGTTTAAACAGCGGCTTTATGATCCCTCAATATACAACGGCAGCACTTGTTACTGAAAATAAAACACTTTGTTTTCCTGCGAGTGCAGACAGCATCCCGACTTCTTTGGGTCAGGAGGATCATGTGAGCATGGGCAGCATCAGTGGCCGGAAACTGAATACTATATTGGACAACCTTGAATATATTTTGTCTATAGAGTTACTAACAGCCTGCCAGGCTATAGAATTCAGAAGGCCGCATAAAAGCAGCGAAATACTGGAGTTTGCTCATGACCTGGTACGGGAGTATGTATCCTTTGCAGAAGAAGACAGGGTGTTTGCTAAAGATATTCATCAAATCAAAAACATCATTGCGGATTTTTCTTTTGTTAAGAAGGTAAATGAGTTTGCTGTTTCTAAAGGTTGTTTATTAAATAAAGGTTGGGATGCTTTTTCAATTTAATGTTGGCCAGCCTTTATTTGCGCATTGGCTGTTTTGCAGTAGGCTGCATCATGCAAAATGATCTTGGTCTGGCCATCATTTGTGAAAGAAATCCTGATCCAGCCATTATAAACGCTTCCATCTTGTTTTACCAATTGAACGGGTAAGTATTTGTTTTGTTTGTTTTTCCAGGTGCCTTCCCAGTAGGTCTCTGATAAATTGTATGGGTATACCCTTTCAACTATTATAGCAGAACCAATGGCAGTCCATGTGTGAGGTGGTTGGTCATCTTTTGTGATCACGGCATTATTATCCATAATAGCAGGTGATTCTTCTTCCTCGAACAAGATCCTGTTTCTTTGAGCGGAGCTAATCCGGAATTGGATACGATCCGCTGTTGAAGTGCCAACGAGTAAGGTGCTGGCCAAAAAATCCATTGTACCGTCTTTATCAATATCCAACCCTACAGGGTGATTGTATGCAACAGTGGTATCATTTAAGTTGATGTATTCATAACTAACCAACGGGTCTTTTTTGTCGCAACTAAAAAGTAAGATCGTAAGGGCAAGAGCTAATATTTGAAATTTCATTTTTTGTAATTAATGGGTTATTGTTTGCAAAGTAAAATACCTTGACTTTATACAATTGCCAATCGTTGCATGTTACATAAATTTTTTAAATTCAGTATTCAAACAAAACAGGTTCATGTTACACATTAATTCGCCACAATATGATGTTGAGAAATACCGCACACCTACCGGTAATCAATTGCATTGCAAAGGCTGGATACAGGAAGCTGCATTGCGGATGTTGCTGAATAACTTAAGTCCGGAAGTAGCTGAGAAGCCCGAGGAGTTGATCGTTTATGGCGGAAGGGGGAAAGCTGCACGCAATTTTACGGCTTTGGATAACATTATTGCTGCATTGAAAATACTGGAAAATGATGAATCCTTGCTGATCCAGAGTGGTAAGCCAGTTGGTATCTTAAAAACACATCAGGATGCACCAAGGATTCTAATATCTAACTCACAACTAGTACCCAAATGGGCCGACTGGCAGCATTTTGATGAATTGGAAAAGAAAGGATTGATGATGTTCGGGCAAATGACTGCCGGCAGTTGGATCTACATTGGCTCGCAAGGTATTGTGCAAGGCACTTATGAAACTTTTGCAGCAGTGGCCAATCAACATTTTAATGGTTCGCTTAAGGGAAAGCTTTGTGTAACAGCCGGCCTGGGTGGCATGGGAGGCGCACAGCCTCTGGCTATCACTATGAATGAAGGTATCTGCCTCGCTGCGGAAGTAGAGCGATGGCGCATTGAAAAGCGTTTACAAACTGCTTATTGTAATCTTCTAATTGAAGATATAGATGAAGCCATAGACCGTGCATTGCAGGCAAAACAAAACAGTGAAGCTTTGTCGATAGGTGTTGTATGCAACGCTGTGCACTTGCTAGAAAGATTGGTACAAAGGGGCATTGTTCCTGATGTACTGACCGACCAGACATCTGCGCATGATCCTTTAATCGGTTATTGGCCGCATGAAATATCATATGAAGCAGCCAAGACATTGCGGGAAGAGAACCCGGCACAGTACCTGGAATATGCATATCAATCCATGTACCGTCATGTTGAGCTGATGCTGCAATTGCAGCAAAGAGGAGCCGTTACTTTCGATTATGGAAATAACATCCGTGCGCGGGCTAAAGAAAAAGGACTGCAACATGCATTTGATTTCCCCGGATTTGTGCCTGCATATATTCGTCCTCTTTTTTGTGAAGGTAAAGGACCCTTCAGGTGGGTTGCCTTAAGCGGTGATCCTCAGGATATTGCTGTAACCGATGAAGTGATCCGAACATTGTTTCCGGATAATTCATCCTTACAGCGTTGGCTCCAATTAGCAGGAGAAAGGATAGCCTTTCAGGGCTTACCGGCCCGGATATGCTGGCTAGGGCAGGGGGAGCGGGAAAAAGCGGGATTGGCTTTTAATGAGCTGGTAAAAACAGGAAAGGTTAAAGCGCCCATCGTTATTGGCCGCGACCACCTGGATGCCGGCTCAGTAGCTTCGCCTAACCGCGAAACCGAAGCCATGCTGGATGGAAGTGATGCTGTGGCAGACTGGCCCATTCTGAATGCACTAGTTAATGCGGCGGGAGGTGCCAGTTGGGTAAGCCTGCACCACGGGGGTGGTGTAGGAATGGGTTACAGCATACACGCCGGTATGGTCATTGTAGCTGATGGAACAGATGAAGCGGCAGAGCGGCTGAAGAGGGTGTTGCGGAACGATCCGGGTCTGGGTGTGATCCGCCATGCCGATGCTGGTTATGAACTGGCAAAGGAAACTGCTAAAAAATTTGATCTAGACATATCAGACCGTCTTAACC
>CBKWHA010000258.1:0-7501 GCA_966674115.1 uncultured Chitinophagaceae bacterium | reverse complement strand
GAGGGATTCGAACCCCCGGAGGTGTTACCCTCAACGGTTTTCAAGACCGCCGCATTCGACCGCTCTGCCATCTCTCCGGCGCAAAAGTAAGGGGAGGACATTTAACTACAAAAAATATTGCTAAGCTTTTTTCCTGTCTGATGTAAAAATGTTGCTGAAAGTTGTAATTTTCTTGTCCAGTTAATAGAAAACCACTACTTATGAATAAAGTTTCTGACATCTTATCACGTAAAGGCACCCAGGTAATATCTGTAACGCCTGACACTAATGTATTTGATGCCCTTCAGCTTATGGCCAACCAAAACATTGGATCTATAGCCGTAATTAGCGGCACCAGCTTTCTTGGTATTATGACCGAACGTGATTATTCCCGGAAAGTTGTTCTAAAAGGCAGGTCTTCCACTGATACAAAGGTTGAAGATATCATGTCTACTGACCTGCCCTATGTTTCATCTATTGATACCATTGAGCATTGCATGCAGTTACTTTCCGACAGGCACATACGCTATTTGCCAGTTTTTGACGGAGAAGAGATCGGTGGCATTATCTCCATTAATGATGTTGTTAAAGAAATCATTCTTTCACAAAAAGAAACCATAACACACTTAACAGATTACCTGCATTCGAATTTTTGACAAAATGAGTTTATTCAATTTTATTCTATGGTGGGCTTGTCTCTTACTACTACTAAATCGCTCAGATCGACAGTTAATGGGATAAGCCCTAATTGAACTATAGCTTTCCGTCCCCTTATTTCTTTTACTTCTCCTACTTTATGGTTTTTCTTCATGAGGACTTTTACACCAGGTGTAATGTCCCCTCCTACTTCTTCGTATTTTGAACTTAGTTTCTTTTTTACTTTTTCGGCAGATTGCTTTTCTTTTTGTTTAAAGAGAAGCGACTGCATTTGTTTCATCAATTCTCTTTTATCCTCGGTGTTTTCAGCTTTCCGCCAGTCAAAGACAATTTGCTTCAACTTGCGTTCCATATCCTTTAGGTAGGCAATTCTTTCTTCAGTGATTTTATTCTGCTGTTTTAGCAATTCTACTTGCTGGCGGTGCTTTTCTTTATCCATAAGCACCTCCATTTCTTTTTTCAGACGATCATTCTCCTTCAGTAGCGTATTCAGCTCCTTTTGTTTTTGCTCTACCTGGCGTAAGTCCTGTTCGGTACGGTTCAATAGTTTGTCCAGGCTAAAATGGTCTTCATCTACCAACTGTCTGGCCCGGTCAATCAGTTTTGGGTTCATACCAATGCGTTGTGCTATGGCAAAAGTGTATGAGCTTCCCGGTTTGCCTACAATTAACTTGTACAATGGCATCAGGTTTTTTTCATCAAAAGCCATGGCTCCATTTATAATGCCCGGTGTTTTGTTTGCCATTACCTTTAAGTTCAGGTAGTGCGTAGTGACAATGCCAAAGGCATGCTTTCTGGCTAATTCTTCCAAGATGACTTCCGCAAAGGCACCTCCAAGGTTAGGATCACTACCACTTCCTAATTCATCAATGAAAAAGAGGGTTTTGCCATTTGCAGTTTCCATGAAATGTTTCATACTTAGCAAGTGGCTGCTGTAGGTACTCAGTTCAAATTCCAGGCTTTGTGTATCACCAATATGAATCATCAACTGTTTGAAAATACCGAATTCTGATGAAGGGTGTACCGGCACTAATAAACCGCTTTGAACCATCATTTGAAGCAGGCCAACAGTTTTCAGTGTAACGGTCTTACCTCCGGCATTGGGACCGCTAATCACCAAGATGCGATCGGAAGCATCCAGTGTTAAATCAACCGGAATAGTAGGTTTGTCTGCTTTTTTATTATATAAATAAAGCAATGGATGGCATGCTTTTACCAAATGGATATGTGCTTTATCAAAAACAACCGGGTATTCAGCCTGTATCTCAATGCCAAAAGAAGCCTTTGCTCTAATAAAATCAAATTCACCAACAATTGAATGATATGTGGTCAATAAAGGTGCATAGGAAGAAAGCCTACGGGTGAGATCGCGTAAAATACGGTAAACTTCTTTACGTTCTGAGTTTTCCAAATCATAGATCACATTATTCAATTCTATTGTCTCTTCCGGTTCTATGAAGGCTGTACGACGGCTATCGCTTTCACCATGCAAAATTCCTTTAACAGCTCTTTTCTGTTCTGCAAAAACAGCAACAACCCGCCGGCCATTCATAAAGCTTTCTTCAATATCAGCCAGATAACCCTGTTTGTTTAATTTGCTGATTATTCGTTCGAAAAGTTTTCTCAGTTCGTTACGCTTCCGGTACAGGTTGATACGAATCGAATGTAATTCTTCAGATGCATTATCTTTTACTACACCGGTTTCATCTATGACCTCGTTAATTAATTGAAGAATGGCTTTTTCGTAATAGGTACCCTCAATTACCAAGGCCAGGGATTCATATGCAATTCTTCGTTCCGCATCAAACCAGCGAAAGATACTATCTATGCTCATAGCAAGCTTCCGTATGGAAACCAATTGCTCACCATTCATGACTGCACCTTCAATACTCAAAAGTTTCAGTTCCTTGGCCAGGTTCAATACATAATCGTTAGGAAAATATATTCCATTTTGCAGCAATTGTTTGAATTGGTGCGATTGTTTTAATTCACGGTCAATAAAATCCTTGCGTGTATGTATGCGCAAACCTTTTGCTTTGGATTTGGCATATTCATACCGGCATTTATCATGCAATAGTTCTTTAATTTTTTCGAATTCCAGTTGTACAGATGCTGATTCCGGGTATAATCTCATGTATTGTTGCTCAAATAATTGTCAAATTTAGCAAACCGCAAATATGAAATTTATAGCAATTTTAAACTGTTAACGGGGGCATTCAATTCTTAATAAACTGCAAAAGCTTCACCAAACCATCTGTTAAATGTATTTTTTCTTATTTTTCATGATTATTCTGATATGAAATTTGTAGAACAATCTTATTTGATGATGAAAGCGGCTCTAGCATTTTTTATTGCAGCTAGTTTTTCGGCGTGCACTTCAGAAAACAGATATAATTCATTAAGCTCATCTTTAATAAATATGTCAGAACAAATAGATACTGCAACCTTCGGTACCGGCTGTTTTTGGTGTACAGAAGCTATTTTTGATCAATTGAACGGCGTTTTGAAAGTAACCTCTGGTTATTCCGGAGGAAAAGTGGACAACCCAACCTATAAGCAGGTATGCACGGGTGAAACCGGTCATGCGGAATGTGTTCAAATTCAATATGAGCCCAATAAAATAACCTTTGATGAACTGCTGGAGGTATTCTGGCAGGTACATGATCCCACAACTTTAAACCGCCAGGGAGCAGATGTGGGCACGCAATACCGGAGTGTTATTTTTTATCACAATGAAGATCAGAGAAGAAAAGCAGAACACTACAAAGCTGAATTGAATAAGAGCGGAGCCTTTAAAGATCCTGTTGTAACTGAAATTGCGCCTGCAACTAAATTCTATTCTGCTGAGGCCTATCACCAGGAATATTATGCTAATAATAAAAATAAAAATCCATATTGTGCTATGGTGATCAGGCCTAAACTGGAAAAATTTCAGAAGGTGTTTGCGCAGAAATTAAAGACGAATTAAACCCAAGCGCACCCCCAGCCCCTAAAGGAGAACATCAGCGCGGCGAAGCCTTGGCTGTGTAATATTTCTAATAGTAAAAACTCTAAAAGTAAAGCCCTCAACTTTTGATTAGCTGAGAGCTATTTCATATCTAGTAGATTATTGTGCGTGGATGCTCCCCTTTAGGGGCTGGGGGTGTGAGTGGGTCTTTACAGTTTGATCATATCTGCAGCATAGTTTCGAGCTTCGCCATCGCTTTCATAATAGTCTTCCAGGCTTGGCTTGGTAATAAATGGAACTTTTTGCATGGCATATTCAATGACATCAGTCATATCCAGAAAACCAATGCGGTTACGGAGAAACGCATATACGGCAATTTCATTTGCTGCATTCATCACACAAGGTAAGTTACCGCCCTTGTTCAAAGCTTCAACTGCCAGGCTCAGATTTCGGAAAGTGCGATAATCCGGTTCCTCAAAAGACAATGTTCTTAATTTTTTAAAATCTGCACGCGGGAATTCATTTGGTATTCGTTTGGGAAAAGTCATTGCATATTGAATGGGCAGTTTCATATCTGGCAGTCCCATTTGTGCTTTGATGCTTCCGTCTTCAAATTGCACCATCGAGTGAATAATACTCTGAGGGTGGATCACGATCTCAATTTGTTCTGGTTTCAAATTGAACAACCAACGGGCTTCAATCATTTCCAGACCTTTATTCATTAAGGTTGCTGAGTCTATGGTAATCTTGGCACCCATGCTCCAGTTGGGATGCTGCAACGCATGCTCCCGGCGGACATTTACCAGGAAGTTTGGTTTTTTTCCAAAAAAAGGCCCTCCGGAAGCCGTTAAAATTATTTTTTCAATTGGATTGCGCAATTCGCCTACCAAGCATTGAAAAATTGCAGAATGTTCCGAGTCAACTGGAATAATGGGCACTCTTTTTTCTACGGCAGTTCGCATTACAATGTCGCCGGCAACTACCAAGGTTTCTTTATTCGCCAGGGCAATTGGTTTTCCCGCATTAATTGCGTTTAATGTGGGTTTTAACCCCGCATAACCAACAATAGCAGCCAACATCAGGTCATAACAATTCATTGAAGCCACTTCCTCCAGGGCCTTTTCTCCGGCAAAAACCTTTACATCAGTTTTTGAAAGGGCATCCTTTACTGCATCGTATTTTTGTTCATCCCCGATCACTACAATGTTTGGCTGGTGCTTCAATGCCTGATCAATCAATAAATCTGCATTAGCATTGGCAGTGAGGATTTCCGCATTAAATTTATCGGGATTGGCCTCGATCACATCCAGGGCCTGTTTTCCGATAGATCCTGTGGAACCAAATATCGCTATACGTTTAGTCGATGAATTCATAATGATGTACTTATCCCGCTGAGCGGGACAGATTGTGTAATAAAATAATGCCCTAATTGGTTTCTGTCCAGGGTTTTAATTCATCTGCCAGTTTGCGGTCGTTGCTTAGGCGAGGCACTTTATTCTGACCCCCTAATTTGCCGATCGATTTCATGTAATCAATAAATCCATTTTTCTTTATAATCGTGATTTTTAGGGGTTGTAGTATGTTTCCTGTAATTAAATCATCATAATAGATATTCTTGCTACGCAAATTGTTATCTACAGCCTTTGCAAACTGCTCTAAATCAGCCGGAGCATTTTCAAATTCAATAAACCATTCATGGTAACTTTTTCCCTCTCCTTGCTGGATCATAGGAGCAACCGTAAATTCAGTTATATGAACATTATTTTCCTGGGCAGCTTTCATTAAGCTATATTCAACCTCATCCCCTATAACGTGCTCTCCAAAGGCTGAAATGAAATGTTTGATGCGTCCGGAGACTACAATACGGTATGGGTTGGTAGAAACAAATTTAACCGTATCTCCAATGTTATAACTCCAGAGGCCTGCATTGCTGTTTATTAAAAGTGCGTAGTTCTCTCCCACTTTTACATCATGCAGGGAGAGGCGTGTAGGATTTTCATTGAATATTTCTGAGGCCGGAACAAATTCAAAAAAGATACCACTATTGGTGTTAAGCAAAAGGCCTTTTTCTTTTTGAGAATCCTGAAAAGCAAAAAAGCCTTCAGATGCGGGAAATGTTTCAATAGTTGCCACGGTTCTGCCAATGCTTTCAAACAGCTTTGCCTCATATGGCTTAAAATTGACACCACCATGAACAAGCACCTGGAAGTTAGGAAACAGATCCCCCACTTTTTTGCCTGAACGTTCTATCAAACGATCAAAATACATCTGCACCCAAGGTGGAATACCGCTTATCAGCGACATATCCTTATTAATGGTTTCCTCTACAATTTTATCCAGTTTTGTTTCCCAATCTTCAATACAGTTTGTTTCATAGGTAGGCAATTGGTTGGTACGCAGGTAATGTGGAATATGATGGTTCACTATGCCACTCAATCGTCCTGTTGGGATATCAGCTATCCTTTCCAGCTCCGGAGAACCTGAGAGGAAAATCATTTTTCCATCGGCAAAACTGCTGTTGCCGCTTTCTGCCATATAGCAAAGCAATGCATTTCTAGCTGTATTGATATGGTTGGGAATCGATTCTTTGGTAATAGGGATATATTTTACACCACTTGTAGTTCCGGATGTTTTGGCAAAATAAATAGGCTTACCACGCCATAAAATATTATGTTTTCCCTCTTTCAGTTTTTGAATGTATGGTTTAAACTGCTCATAATCCCGGATGGGAACAGCCTGCTTATAATCCTGGTAGCTGGCAATCATATCGAATCTGTGCTCTTTACCAAATTCTGTGGCTTTGGCAGTTTTTATAAGTTCTTTAAGAATTGCATTCTGATCTTCAAGAGCTGTAGCCATATTGCGCTGAATGCTCTTGTAGATATAAGAAGCAAAGGGTTTTGCCAGGAATGATTTGATTTTCATTGCTTTGTGAACTGTTTCAGCCATTTTTATTATATGCTGAACAAGGCAGGCTGAAGACTGCACAAATATAGGTGATACAACTTAAGACCTTAGTAATTATCCTTTAAAAGTAGACATAATTTGTTTGTAGCTTCGAAAATTACTCTTACCTTTGCCGTCCTAATTTTTGAACCGTTATGTTTGCAGTTGTAAAAATAGCCGGCCAGCAATTTAAAGTACAAAAAGATCAGACTTTGTATATACCTCATGTTGGAGGAAATGCCGGTGACAAGATTGAGCTTTCTGAAGTGATTTTGGCTGATAGCGATGGGAATTTATCTGTAGGTGAAGCCGTTAAAGTAAAAGTTCAAGCCGAAATTCTTGATCAAGTAAAAGGCGATAAAGTAATCGCGTACAAGCAAAAGCGCAGAAAAGGCTTCCGCAAGAAACTTGGTCATCGTACCCAGTATACAAAAATTAAAATCAGCGATATAGCATAACTGATAGAAGTTTTACTAATCTCAAAATTCAAATCTTTTCATCATGGCACATAAAAAAGGTGAAGGTAGTGTAAAGAATGGCCGCGATTCACAAAGCAAACGCTTAGGTGTAAAAATATTTGGTGGCCAGCCAGCTACTGCAGGCAATATATTAGTACGTCAACGTGGTACTGTTTACCATCCTGGTAAAAATGTAGGCGTTGGTAAAGATTTTACTTTGTTTGCCCTGACAGACGGTGTTGTTGAATTTCGTAAAGGAAAGAACGATAAAACGTTTGTTTCTGTAAATGCTGTTGAAGCCATTGCTTAAGAGAAGAGCATGGCATGGTAGTTGTAAAAAATTTGATAAGTAAAATATTGTTTCTAATTTTACTTTGTCAAGTTTTTTACTAACCATTAAATTCAACAAACATGGCAACAGCAAAAAAAGCAGCTGTAAAAAAGGCTGCCGCTAAAAAAGCAACAGTAAAGGAGGCTGCAGCAAAAAAGGTAGCTCCTAAAAAAGCTGCCGCTA
>CBKWHA010000257.1:0-7522 GCA_966674115.1 uncultured Chitinophagaceae bacterium | reverse complement strand
CAATTGTAGACGAGCGTGCATGGGAGTTTGGAGGTGAGTGTATCCGCAAATATGACCTGGAGCGCTGGAATCTTTTTGGTAAGAAAGTAGCAGAAACAAGAAATGCCCTCATTCAAATGGGAGAGGATGCTATTGCAGGAGTAGGTACTTATTCCAACCTGCCGGACATCATGTACTATAAAAAGAATCCTGACGGTACCATTACCTGGCTGAATAAGTATACAAAGGCAACAAATGTTCCGGTTGTAGATGTACCTAATAAAGGAGATAACCCAGATGGCTATTACAGGACTAACTGGCTGCGTTCACTGTGGAATACCACCACCAATGCACCAGCAGATTATATCCTGAGACAGTGGAGAGGGTATGCCGATAACACCGGTAATACGCCTTTAAGATATATCCTACCTGTACATTCTTCAGTAGTTACAAGCAGTAAGGGCTCTGTTTCCAATGCCGGACAATACGGTTATTAAACAATTAAAAAAAATTATAGTGAAGACAAACTATATGACAATGAGAAATTTAATTCTGGGGTTAGGGGTCGTATTCATGGCCCTTACCGCCTGTCAAAAAGACGACGAATTGCCAGAAGCTCCACGTATTTTCAGGCCAGTAGCGAAAGAAGGTTTACTATCTGATGGGAACTGGGTTTCTGCCTCCTGGCAAAGTATTAAAGAGGCAACCTCTTATACAGTACAAATCAGCCGGGATACTTTCCGTACTATAGATGCCAGCATTACATTAGATACAAACTATGCTGTGTTTGAAGAACTGCAGTGGAGCCAATTGTACCAGGTTCAGGTACGTGCCAATGCACCGGATTCAGTTAAGAATTCCCGGTTTTCAGATCTGGGTTCTATAAAAACGCCGAAGTTCCCAACCATCATGGCGACACCGACGTCCAATGACGTGACTGATGTTGCTGCTATGGTACGTTGGACCAACAGCGGGGAAACTGTAACTTCTATCAAGGTTTTAAAAGCCTCAGATAGCTCTTTAGTAAAAGAAGTAACCATTTCCGATGCGGATGTTGCCAACCAATATAGAAAAGTAAACGGTTTAACTGGTTCTACTGACTATATTATCTATCTGTACAGCGGCTCTAAGGTCAGAGGATGGGAGAACTATACCACGAAGGCTCCCCTGGAATTTCCGGGCAGCACAATTGTTGACCTAAGGGGTGATGAGCGGTCTGAAGCTTTATATGAAGCTTTGCAAACGGTGACCTCAGGAAGTGTTATCATTTTAGACAGGGGTATGAACTATAATATTCCAAGTGGTCTTAAATTTGGTGGGTCAGTTACTATTTTAAGCGGGCTTGGTTTTGACCCAATTGCCAAGGTCAATTTCAGCAGTAATTTTGACATCAATGCAGGAAGCAATATTGATTCCATTATGTTTAACGATGTTGAAATGAGAGGCGCTGATTTTGGTGGCACCTACGTAATGAACATTGATGCCAGCGGCACTATTGGAAAATTGGTTTTTGATGGCTGTAAGATTGCTAACTTCAGGGGCGTAGTAAGAATCAAGGCATCTTCTCCTGTTACCGTTTCGAATTTCATTATTAATAATTCGATTATTGATAGCATCAATGGATATGGTGTGTTGAACGTTGATAATGCTGCTGCCAAAGTTGAAAATGTAGTGATGCAGAACAGTACAATCTATAAAGTGCAGAATGTTTTGGTGAGCAAGAACAATTCCAATTCGGTTTTATTTGAGTATTGTACGTTCTATGAAACCCCTCTTAGCGGCAATTATTTTATGAACTATAATAGTTTTAATGTAACGGAGCCGGTTAAGATCTATAACTGCGTCATGGGGCCGGGTTGGGCTAAGGTAGGAACCACAACAACGGATGTAAGAGGATATAAGTCAGGTGGTAGTACGAGTATTGATGTTTCAAATTCGTACGGGACTTCTGATCTTAAGTTCATGTCTAATGAGCTGCCCAATTTATCAGCTTATAGCCGTTCATCCACTGAAATATTCGAGGATCCTCAAAATGGTGACTTTACAATAAAAGATAGAAATTTCCCTGATGCAGGTGACCCCAGGTGGAAGCAATAAAGGTAATTATATAAAGTGTGGCCCGAAGCGGCTGCACTTTTAACTATAAAAAGATATTAAGGCTGCGGAGATTGCAGCCTTAATTGTTTCATCCTATTTATTTTTAACCATGCTTAATAGAATTATTTTCTCTGTTCTTTCAATTACATTTTTGCTGCAGGCATGTGCACAGACAAAAAAAGTGCAGGCTGATGGAAGTGATGATCAACCTATTGCTTTTCCAGGTGCTGAGGGCTGGGGTAAATACACGACCGGAGGTCGTGGTGGTAAGGTGATGATCGTAACTAATTTAAACGATAACGGGCCTGGAAGTTTGCGTAAGGCGGTATTAGCCAAAGGACCACGCATTGTTGTTTTTGCTGTTTCGGGAACTATTCATTTAGAGTCGCCTCTATTTATCAAGTCTGATGTAACCGTAGCAGGACAGACCGCTCCGGGCGATGGTATCTGCATAGCCGATCATCCAGTGCAATTGAGTGGCAATAATATTATTGTTCGCTATATGCGTTTCAGGATGGGTGACCGGTACCAGAATAAAGGGATGGTAAACGGTGGTGGTAGTGATGATGCTTTTAGTGGTATCAGGCGAAACAAGATCATTATTGATCATTGTACCATGAGCTGGAGTACAGATGAAGCCTGTACCGTATATGCAGGAGATAGCACTACACTGCAATGGAACCTGATTTCGGAGCCTCTGAATTATTCTTATCATTTTGAGACAGGTGATAAGGATTTTGAGCAACACGGCTTTGGTGGTATCTGGGGTGGAAAACATGCTACGTTTCATCATAACCTGTTTGCTCATTGCGCCAACAGAACACCACGCTTTGACGGTATCAGGAACAGCCCTATGGAAAACGTAGATTACCGGAATAATGTAATCTACAATTGGGGAGGTAATAATGTTTATGCAGGAGAGGGCGGCAATTATAATATTGTGAACAATTACTACAAATATGGTCCTGCCACTCATGAAAAGGTGAAATACCGGATCGTAAACCCTTATAAGAAGGAACCTAAGATCCCTTTCGGAAAGTTTTATATAAACGGGAATTATGTAGATGGATCAAAGGAGGTGACTAACAACAATTGGCTAGGCGTAGTGATGAATGATGGGACGGAGTCGGATGCGGAAAATGCGAAAATAAATAAGCCGTTCATTGAAGAGGCCATAACAACACAAAGTGCTGAAGACGCCTATGAAGCTGTTTTGAAGAGTGTAGGTTCTTCTTTGTATAGGGATACTTTAGATGAACGTATCATTAAAGACGTAAGGAACAGGACGGGACGCTTAATTGATGTGCAAGGAGGTTTTCCTCATGGGACAGATTATAGCACTTCTGCTAAAGCATGGCCGGAGTTGAAGTCCTTACCTGTGCTAAAGGATAATGATGGAGATGGCATGCCGGATGAGTGGGAGGAGCAGAATGGGTTGAATGCAAATGATGCGGGTGATGCAGCAGGTAATAAGTTGCATCGATTTTATACTAATGTTGAAGTGTATATCAATAGCTTGGCGGGTGAGAGATGAGTTTACGAGTTGATTTAGCTGTTAAAAGGGTTGAAAGTATTGTTATTAGAAATTCTTTCAACCCTTTTAAATATATATACTGATTAAGCTTATTAGTTCTTGTCTGGAGTTGGTGTTTGTTACTTTACAGGTTCGAGTTTAGTGTCTACTGTAATCTTGACTGTTTTTGCGATCTTATCTTTTACCAGGGAAGGTATCCTGATGTTGAAGTCAGCAACCTGGATATTGAAGGTGGCGGCTGTCTTAATACCATCTCCATCAATTTTGATCGTTCCAGGGGTTTGTACTTCTTTGGTAATGCCGCGAATAGTGAGCAAGCCTTTTACCTGTACCGGGTAGGTACCGGGCTTTTGGTAATTAACAGCAGCGTTGTTTATGATCTGGCCTTTAAAATCTGATTTTGGATATTTATCGCTTTCCAGGTAATCTTCGTTGAAGTGTTCCTGCATTTCTGCGTTTTCAAATTCAAAGCCCTTTATTAAGGCTGAAAATTGTAAAGCACCGGTTTTTGTGTCGAGTACGCAAATGGCTGACTTGTGCTTGGCTTCAATATC
Organism: uncultured Chitinophagaceae bacterium; assembly: GCA_966674115.1. Taxonomy (GTDB): domain Bacteria; phylum Bacteroidota; class Bacteroidia; order Chitinophagales; family Chitinophagaceae; genus Flavisolibacter. The sequence goes on along the minus strand of CBKWHA010000257.1, from coordinate 3,358 downwards.
TTCCAGCGGGGCAACTGAGTAAAAGTTGATCCTCCCGCTTTTGGTATAAAATTTATCCTGGGCCTGTGCTGAGGCTACCGTAATTAAAAGTCCAATCGACAAGAACAGTTTATTATCCATTTTGTTTATTTTTTGTCTGATACCAGAATGCAGCGGTTCAAAATAACATCAGAGCCTAAAAGCTCTTCAGAGATAAAGCCGGTGCAGGCACCTTTTACAGTAACTGTACTACCCTCCTGTATGTTTGCTGCCTGCTGGATAAAAGCTGTATCCATGCTGCATCTTACAGATGACATAGTGCCGCTTTCTCCCAGAGAAACTGTAGCAGCGCCTTCTTCTTTTTCTACAGATTTAACATTGCCGGTCACTTCAATTATCTTGCCCATGAATTGCTTGTTGGCGGCCGCAGTATCTTTTTCAAAAGCTGCAATCAATTCATTAGCCTTAATGCTAACATCGGCTTTTACTTCTGTTAAAGACTTTACCTTACCAGTGTAAGCTCTATAGGCATACCAGCCTCCTGCAAGTATAACAATTACTAATAAAATAAGGATGATCCTCTTCATAATTTAACTTTAAAATTGTCAATGGTGAATGGCTAATTTCGCGTGCCTAATTTAATACGTCTTTCCTGTGCCTGAGGTTGTTTGTTTTCCAAAGTTTTTTCTAAAGCATCTTCAAACCTGATGGGAGGCAGGTTCCCTTCTTCCAGTACTTTTTTGTATTGGCGCATATATTTTTTGTTGTTTTTTATACCCAGGCTTGAGGCCATACCACTAAAGGTCATTTTGACAATGTAATTAAAGAATGAACGGTCGCGGTGTCTTTTAAAATATACAATGCTGCTTTGTCCGTTATTGTTCTTTCTAATAACCAAGGCATTTGCTAAAGAGGAAAGTATGTGTTCGCGAAAAAAGGAAGTCCTGGTTTCGTCGCCGCCTTTGAGCAATTTGATCTTGAGGTTGCGGTAAAACATTTTCATTTCACCCAATGAAACGTATTCACTGCCAATTGCGCGCAAGTGCAGGGAGTCAACAATCCCTGACGTTATTTTAACACTGGACAAGGGTATCAATACCGGGTTCAGGAAGGTAAGTGAAGAAGCTGGCTTCATGCGTAGTGTCATTAAAAAGCCATTCAAAGAATCGGTATAGGATTCTTTTACCCTCAGGCTTAATTGTGCGGAGTCCAAGAGCATGGCATCCAGACTCAAAGAAAGGGAATCTCCTTTTTGCAAACCCCTGTTTGTAATATTGCCCAGAGATGCATTGATGTTGGTAAGAGCAATCGTTCCCTCCTTATTTGTTTTAGGACTTAGTTCTGTGTAGGTGAGCATGCCATTGAACAGGTTTATCCTGTTTATTGCTACTGGCAGTGTGATGTTTTTAATAGTTTCTGCTGGCAAGGGTTTGATAACACCACCCCGGAAAGGAGGCCGTTTATCGCGGTAAACCGTGAAATGCGGACTTTGCATGTTGATGGAACTGGCTATAAAAATACTATCTGTATTATACCGTTCCAGGTCGAATCCGATAAATTCTATGGGGCCTGAGTGGAAGGTTTTGTAATCTGTTTGGTAAGGGACCGCTGCTATAAATGAATCCCTTGAGGGGGTAGGGCGATATACAAAGGAATCCAGTGTCAATACTTTGCCGGTAGCATCGTAGCCTGCGTTGAACCACTTGAGGGTTGTATTGCTATCGATATATTGTCCTGTCGTCGTTTTTACCCAGGCTGTTACGTTTAACCGTGCGAGTTTATTTAGATCTGTAATTGCGTCAGAGGACAATTGGAAGTTACCAACAGAAGCCTGTTGAATAGAAAAACGGGCTCCTTTTCTTGTTGTAAAGCTATTAGGATTTGAGAGGTATAACTTTGTAAGCAAGGCATTCCAACTAGGTTTTACATTTCCATTAGATAAGCGGATATCAGATAATTCAATATCGACATCACCTTTTTCTACGCCCAATATCTCACCTGTAGCCTTGGTAAAAGTAGCAGCTTCTGCATCTAATTTTAGTTTGCCAATTGTGGTGCCCTGTTGATTTATAGCCAGGTCGTTCATAACAAGCTCACCTTCTTTGGACTGTGGCAGGTTCAATATGCTGGTTGAATCATTTTTATGTATGAAAGCCCGCAAAGAAGGCCTGGATGCCGTTAGTTGTTTAATATGCAACCTAAGCTGTTTGTCGCCTGAACTGTCCTTAGCTTTTGTTTGCTGCCATTTGCTGAAACTGATATCCGGATTTTGTAATAGCACTTTATCTAACTGTATGTTATTTTGAAGCATTGGATTGATAGCCATGGAAAATGTTACTTTGGATAAACGAACCTGGAGACTATCCCCTTCTGTGAACCGGTTTACCTGGACCTGTGACAGGTAGGAAGGAGCGCCATCAGCAATGGAATATTCTGCCGTTTTTAAAGCCAGCGAACTATTATTGAATGATAATTGGTCACCGTTGATCATGAGGCCTTCAATCCTGAGCGGTTGATGCTCTAGCAGGGAAATAGAAGTTGCATTTATTGAACGGAGTTGGGTAGAGAAACCTGTTTTATCATTTGCAAATTGGATCTGCGTATTACGTCCGGAGATATTCCGTATAGATACATTAGTATTGCCATCGTTGCCATTTCCGATTGCTGACAATTTAATAGCTGCACGTTGCCATTGCAACCCGTCAATTACAACTGACTGTGCTCTTTCATCCAGCAACAAGTTATTCATCACAATACCATTTACAGATGCATTTATGCTATTTGCTTTGTTGTTAATGAGCAAGCTTTTGGCTGTTACCAGGTTTTGGCCGGTATACTGTACATCTTCCAGCCGTGCTGTCAGATCTTTGAAACGAATAATTCCGTTTTTAAAGGATAATTTATCTATTGCCCGTTTTACTCCTTCATTGTTTTTTGAAGCCAGCAGTTTGTTGCTATGCAACGCAAGGCCAGCATTTTGCAAATGAATAGATGTGCCGGAAGGCAATTGGATATTCAAATGCCCATTCACGACATTGATCTTTTCCAGCGTAAGCAGGGCATCAGTGTTTCTCAATATTTGATACAAATTTGTCTTTTTACGTAGTGGATTGCGGGACGCTCCTTTATAATAAATCACAGGGTTGTAAAGTGTTGCTTCCTTTGCAAAAAGATTTTCTTCAAAGATCAATTCGTACCAGTCGAGACCGACCAGTTCAAAATGAGGAATTTTGAAATTCCGATTATTGGTTGGACCGAAACTGGCTGGCGTGGTGACAACAGAGAAATTACTCAGGACTATTTTATTGTTGCTGAAGTGCACGCTGTCGAAACCAAAAGTGGTGGAGCTATCTTGATTATATAGGCGGTAATCCCTCAC
>CBKWHA010000256.1:0-7548 GCA_966674115.1 uncultured Chitinophagaceae bacterium | reverse complement strand
TTATTCTCTACCCAATCGTATATGGCATAGCGCTCCACAAAGGAGGTAGTATCCAATACCTGCAAAATACCTTTGAGGTCGTTCAATTGTTTTTCAAATTGTGCTTGTTGGTCTGTTGGCCAGCTTTCGTTGGTCCAGTTGGCGCCATTGTTCCATTCTGTAATCCATAACGGACGTTTCACTCTGTCATAAATGCTCTTTAATTGAGAGTACCATTGTTGCGGCGTCAATCCACCCCAGTAGCAATGTATGGCCACAAAATCTACGCGGTAGTTCAGTTGATCGCACTTAGCCAGGAAATCAGTGATCCAACTGTTATGAGGACTGGCGGGAGCCGGGGAACCAATACGTAGTCCGGACTTCATCATTTCCGGCCATTGGCTGAAAGCCGCATCCACAGACATATTGGCCTGATCCGGACGATCGGGTTCGTTAAAGCCAAGCAGGTGGTTCACATTCTTTTTGGCGTTGATGTCGGTCCAAGAAGGCCAACCACCGTTTTGCCTGATAATAGCATAATCATAGTTAGTGCTGGAAGCTCCTCCTATATTCCAGTCATAATACCAGGTAGCATTGATTTTATTGGGATCCCATCCCGCTTTTCCTTTTTTAGATGGCCAATCCCATCTGAATACGCGGATAAATGATACGGTTGTATCTAAACCCTGCGGCATTGTATTTACGATCAGGTCATCGTCATTGGCAATAAATACACGGCTATAACCAGAGCCGTCAGCATTGTTTGCCAGTGTAGCCATATAACCCCTGTGCAATTTGAATGACCTTATTTTATTATTAAAAACACCCAGGTTGTTGTGGTATGTTTCTATTTCAAAGGCTTTTGTATCTCCAGCCAGATTGGGCTGGGTAAATACTTCCAAAGCACCCTGGGAGGTAAAATTGCCATTAGGGATCACTGCAGTTCCGTTTTTATAGATGGCTATGCGGACGTTCGGATTGTTTGCGGCCGGAAGCCCGTTAATGGTAACTTTATCCAACCAGTTGGCTATAACATCTGACGGTTTGATGTTGTCAAAAAACAGCCATGCGTCTTCAGCGTTTAAAGCAATAGTAGAATTGACCAATGGGGTATATTCTCCCGTGAGGTGCAGGTCTGTTGTCCCTGGTACAATAAAGTTGGTATTGAAAGTGGGCAGGAATGTTACCACTCTATCTGTTACTGTAACATTTTTTATAGGTCCAGTAACTACCCCTGCAGGTGCATAGGCACCTTCCTCGTAAGTAACAGAGGAAATTTCCATGTTGACTGCCCCGGAGGGATAGTTCTTCCCAAAGATGAATCTTGGATTTACATCAATTTTATTTAGTGATAATTCGGCTATTGAATACAGAGCCCATTCACCGGTAAAGGTTAAATAGTATTGACCTGCTTCCTGGGAAGTAAAGACAAAGTTTTCTCTTTTTAAATCCCTGGTGCCGCTGGTGGTAAATGCATGGGAGGCAATCCGGCCTGAAGCCGCCGTAGTTTTACCAATTCCCACTGTTATCCTTCTGCCTGGTGAAGCATTGGCAACATAGGCTTGCAGCATAGAAAAATCATATGTTGTATTTGCTTCCAGGGTCACAGGATAGCTGAAACATGCGTCTTTATATGCATTATTATCCCATCTGATATATAAGATCCGACCATCATAGGTGCTGCCATTATATGTATGTGTATTAAATGTTGCATTTACATCCATGTACCGGACGCCGCTACCTGAATTGGCCGTATTGAATAATGTTGTAACAGTAGTTCCTGTATATGCCCATCCGTAGTCACTGGGCTTGCCCATATTATTGGGTGCTGTACCGGCCCAGTTCGGGACCAGATTGGGTCCTTTTACTGTATTAATCAATTGATTACTTTCCACACCCCCTACAATATCTTTAATAGTTGTAAGAGACTGTGATTGAATGTAGGCGCCATTTTGATAGATGTGTGCTGAATCATTTTTTACAGCTATCCGGATGATTTGATCTTCACCTGCGCTGGCAGAGGATACTGGTTGGATTGAAGTTAAAGAGGAAGTCAACTTCAGTGCAGAAGCATCCAGTGATAGTCTTACCCCTTTTAGTTTGGCATTCCGGGCTTCGATATCTAGACCCCTGCCTGTAGCAGCATTCACTTTTGCCACTACCTCCAGTGTGTAATTAACGGCTATTGGATACTGTTTTACAACCGTATCTACCTGCGAGGAGTTGGTAAATGTTCTTGTTGAAAGCAGGGTTTCGCTGAGAGACCCTTTTGTGGGTAAATTAGGTTTTTGAGCAGCCAGATCTGATCTGCATAAGCAGATTATGGTAAGCAAAAAAAATAGATATCTGATCATAATCATGATTGTTTAAGCGGCAAAATAGATTACAAATGCGCAATGAACAGGGGCGGAAATATGAAAAAAAGGGGGAGGGAATAGTAATAAGGGGAATAGGGGGCATTTTTGTATAACTGGTCCGTTTTAGGGGGTAATTCAACCATCGATTAATAAAATATCATTGGAAAGTATATGGGAATCATGTAATTATGAAAAAGAGGTATGCTATGTAAGTAAGAAATAAAGAAAGAGCGCTATGCCAACGGTAAAAATGGCAATAAAACCGATCAAAGCAACTTTAACCAAACTGCGGCTACCGACCAGGAGTACAATACAAAATTTTACCAGTGTGTTAGACAAGGCTGCCAACAAAATTGTATTAATAGCCAATGTGGAATTACTGTTATTATGGGCTAATTTAGCCATGGACAAAGTGATAGCATCTACATCTGTTATACCAGAGATGGCACCAGCTATATAAGTACCACTATCACCAAAGTTCTCATTACTGTATTTTACAAGCAATATCACTCCGGCAAAAAACAGTGCAAACTTAATAGCCGTTACAAAATTGAGCGGGTTACTTAAGGGTACATAGCTATCACTTTTGCTGTTTACATTTCTCTTGTATATATAGAAGGCGGCGCCAAACCCTGTCAGCGATAAGATAGCTATAGGTATCCATAACTGTTGTGCCAGTTGTGGGTTGACTATATATACTTCAACCAGAATACGGGGGAACATAATGGTACATGCACTTATAATGGCCATAGCAAAATAAAAAGCTCCTTCCCCACCCTTGGTTTCTTTACTTCTACGGGAAAAGGTTAAAGATACTGCTGTGCTGGATACAAGGCCGCCGATTAATCCGGCCACCATGGTTCCTTTATTGCCAACGATCTTTGCAATGATATAACCAACCAGGCTAACACCGGAAACCAAAATCACCATCTTCCAGATGTCCTGGAGGTTCCAAACATCATAAGGTCCAAAATTTTCATTGGGTAAAAAAGGGATGACCAGGGCAGATATAATAACAAACTTGATAATAGCAAGTATTTCTTCCCGTGATAACATTTTTACAAAACCATGAAGTGTAGGTTTGTATGCCAGGAGCAAAAGGGTAACTACAGTAATAACCAGGGAAAGCAAAATGAAGCCCCAAAAAACCAGTGCGCCTAAAAGGAAGGTAAGTATTGTGGCCACTTCTGATGTACCACCTATATTGCCTCGTAAACCGGAAGCTCTGAAATAGGAAACTACCAAAAAAAGTATTAAACCTGAAAATGAAACTCCTAACAGCCACAGTCCGGCATGTGCGGCTAGAAGGGCAGATAGAAAGCCCAAAACAGCAACTAATGTAAAGGTGCGCAACCCTGCAAATTCCTCTTCACCCTCTTCTATTTCTTTGCTGAAGGTGCGTTCAAGGCCAATTAAAAACCCGATGCCTATACTTATTGCCAGCCCGATTAAATGTTTAACTGTTTGGTCCGATAGATTCGATAGTTGCTCATCCATATAAAATGCTAATGCTCAAATTTACCTATCTGCAAAGTATGGGCCTTATACAATAGAGGCACCGCCCTCAAACTTAATACAAGAAAGAATCGTGTTGTGTTAACTGAATTCGTAAGAATAGCCGCGTAATTGCGTCAGTAAAGTTTGGGGCTCGTCTGTTGCGGTAGATCGTCTACTTAAAACCGGAGCAACAGGGCTGTTTGTATTCAGATATTCTTCAATGATCGTATGTAAATTGCTGCCCAATCTTTCCGGGCTTTTCACATCTTCTATCCTGCACAACATGTCTACAGGATCACCCTCGCGCTCACAGGCAACGATGGAGTATTCTTTTTCCATATCGATAGCAGTTCCTCCAATCTTCACCCAATTTAACCGTTTGCCAGATTCTTTACCAATAGTAAAGTTTACTTCCATACCGCTGAACCGTACAAACCAACCTCCAAAACGTTTTTCCGGCTTTTTGGCAAAAGCATTTTCCAGTTCTTTTTCCAGCCAGTTCCATAACTGTTTACCCTTTACCAGACCACGCCTTGCTTCACTATCTACTGGTAACATATTCCATAGGAATTCCTTTGTTATGGCTACTTCTTTTTGATGCGGGGGAACTGCCAGGGGCTGACAAAACCTGAATCCGTTGGATAATGCTACATCTGGTTTATACTTCCACATGATGGCATCTGTGATCATATTATCCATAGGTGTTTCCAGAACGAAATAACGCACCAAGGGGGTTTGTGTATAGCCAATCACACGCTGCAGCGCTTCTTTGTAAGGAGCATACAGTCTGTCAATGAGTGCAGTCATTGATGGATCGGGTTTGAACTTTTCAGGGTCTACATCCAATAATTCATATTTATAATCATTCAATTTTCCATGCTCCACAAACAGGTCCAGTTTTCCCAAAAATGATCCAAAGGCGCCACATTCCACCACTTTGGAGTATTTACCTATGATCGGCTCTCTCAGGCGTTCGTGGGTATCTGCACCCAGGATAAAATCTACCCCTTTGACTTCGGGTTTATTGGAAAGACCTACCTGCTGGGCTAGTCCCATATGAGTTACTAAAAAAATCATGGAGCAGCCTTCCACTTCCTGCAACAGATTGATGTACTTTTTAACGTTCACATCCGCATGGGCAAACCGGATTCCTTCGCTGTAAGCAGGAGATTGTCTTTTGGGAATTAAATGATCCGTGTAACCAATAAAGCCCATCTTTATTCCGGCAATATATTTTATCCAATAAGGAGGATAGATCAACTCACCCTTGTCAGCATCATCCGAGTCGTGCCACATGTTCGCGCAAATTTTAGCAGCGTTCACGTGACCCATATCATAAAGCATTTTTTCCTTTTTATAGACTACTTCCCAATTGCCTGGAAGAATCAGATCATATTGCAGCGCATTCATGATAGGGATCAATGCCTCCCCTTCGGTTAGAGAAGCCAGTGCACTGCCATGAAAGTAATCACCACCGTCTATAAGGATGGTATCAGGATTTTGCTTACGATAGTGTTCGACCATCGTTTTCAGAACGGCCAGCCCCCCACGTTTCCTGTAAACAGGTTGTCCATGTTCCCAGAAAAATTCATCATGGGTAAAAAGCTGTCCATGTATATCCGCTGTATATAAAATGGTAATCTTTTTTATATGCTCATTTTGAGGGCCGGGTGCCTGTGCCTGAGTGGATGAGAGCCGGAACATAGTGGACCCAAAGCCTAATATGACGCTATTTTTTAGAAAGGATCTCCTGGATGAGTGTGCTGTGTTTTTCATAATTAAAGCATTAATGTGGTAGTCGTTCTCTAAAATAGCCATAGACCCAGGTGCCGGCAATGGCACTTAACAACACCACTAAAACCACCAGAGCACCTGTGCCAATTTGAGCGAACAATGGTCCAGGACAAGCACCCGTCATGGCCCAGCCAAGGCCAAAGATCAGACCACCTATGATCTGTCCTTTGTTGAATTTCTTTGGATGGAACTCTATCTTTTCTCCATAAATTGTTTTGATGTTGAACTTCTTAATCAACCAAACAGAAATGATACCCACAACAACGGCTGTACCGATCACGCCATACATGTGAAAGCTTTGCAGGCGGAACATTTCCTGGATGCGGAACCAGGAGATGATTTCGGCCTTGGTAAAGACAATACCAAAGATGATACCTACGATTGCATATTTGATATGGTGGTACCATTTGTGTTGCAGATGGGATTCATTTACGCATATGGTATCCAGTGAACGTACCTCATAATCTGTATTGGAAAGTTGCTCTATTACTATTGGTTTATTCTTTTGAAGGGTCGTTTCTGACATTTTGCAATAATTTGAATTTAGTAATGATTATAATTTCATGATAAACGGTAATAGCAGGTTGGCCATAATAAAACCACCTACCATAAAACTTATCGTGGCAATGAGCGAAGGTTTCTGCAGATCGCTTAAACCCATAATGGAATGCCCACTTGTACAGCCACCCGCATAACGGGCACCAAAGCCCACCAGGAAGCCACCGCCTACCAAGAGCACCAGACCTCTCAGAGAAAACAGGCTTTCAAAACTGAAGATCTGGGAAGGAATCATTTTACTGTAATCGCTGATACCATAGTCTTTGAGTTCTTCAACCAGTTTTGGGTTTACCTGGATGGGGTCCGGACTGGAAAGGAACTGCGTGGCCAAAAATGCACCGATGAGGATACCACCCACAAAAATGAAATTCCATATTTCTTTTTTCCAGTCGTATTTGAAAAATTTAATGTTTGCAGGTAAGCAGGCAGCGCAGGCATGCCTGAGGTTGGCTGAAATACCGAAGTGCTTGTTGCCCAGTATTAATAAAGCCGGTACGGTCAAGCCAACAAAAGCTCCAGCGACATACCAAGGCCAGGGTTGTTTGATCAATTCTATCATGTTTTTCTATTTTGAATGCAAAGGTGAGTGAAGTACATTGATTGTAGTAGGACAGACATAATCCGTTATACGCAAGTTCCCGGATTCTTTAATGGCCTTAAATCCACCCTGCACATCAATTAAATGATTGAAGCCTCTTGCCCTTAAAATTGAAGTGAAGATCATGGAACGATAACCACCCGCACAATGCACATAGTACGTTTGATCCTTATTTAGTTGTGCCATGTACTCATTGATGTAATCCAAAGGCATATTCTCAGCTCCTTCAACATGTTCACTGATGTATTCCCCCTCTTTTCTTACATCCAGGATATTGACAACTTCCCTCTTCATACGGCTGGCCAACTGCTCTGCTGTAACCGAATGAATCATATCTACTTCTTTTCCTGCGGCTTTCCATGCATTGAATCCACCTTTTAAATAGCCAGTGGTATGATCATAACCTACCCTTGCCAGGCGGGTAATGACTTCCTCTTCCCTACCCTCATCTGCTACAATCAGGATCTCCTGCCTGATGTCCGGGATCAGCGCCCCTACCCAGGGCGCAAAGTTTCCATCGATGCCAATGTTGATGGCGTTGGGTATAAATCCTTTGGCAAAAGTTTGTGCCTCCCTGGTATCCAGGATAATGGCACCAGTCTCATTGGCTGCGGTTTCAAATGCTTCGGGAGAGAGTGCATGCTGTCCTCTTTTCATCACTTCATCTATACTTTCATAGCCTTCTTTATTCAGCATGACGTTTAGAGGAAAATAAGAAGGAGGTGGCGTAAGACCAGCGGTTACTTCATTGATAAATTCTTCTTT
>CBKWHA010000255.1:0-7597 GCA_966674115.1 uncultured Chitinophagaceae bacterium | reverse complement strand
TGCAACTTCCATAATGCCGTCTGTATAAAATTATTGCCAAACGGTGAAGGGCTTGATTTGCCATCCAGGATGTCCGTGTCCCTGTGATTAAGCCCATATTCAGGACTAAGGTAGTATTTCAGTTGAAATACAACAGGAGGCCTAAATGACTGCACAGCTATGAGTTGTACGTAACACCTCTATTTCAAAAATGGGTCAATGGTAGAAAAAAGATCACCTATTTGCCTGGTAAACATGGGATAAATATATTCCCGTTCTTTAAGGTACGTTGGTTTGAATTTATGTATATTTCCTTCCTTATCAACAATTAGATAAGTAGGCATTGCATTGTATTTCTTCTTTTCTACAATATCATTCCAAAGCTGATCATTTGCTAGCAAGTGTGTTCCTTCTAATGTGTTGGCATATATAAACCTTTGCCATTTTTCCTTACTTTTTAATTTATCCATTGAGATGTAGAAAAAATTCAAACCAAGGCTGTCATACTTTGCTTTATATTTTTCCATAATTTTTTGCTGGAGGATACAGGGGCTACACCAGGTGGCCCAAATTTCAATCAGGGTTACTTTATTTTTTAAGATGGGAAGTAGTGCGTCAAATGAATTAATGCTTGAAGCGTCAATCACCATCAGCTTTTTTGTTGTAGGGCTTAAACTTTTTTTATTATTGATTAGAATAGAATGCTCCAGATGGTTATAGTCGGCAGCTATTCTTACTGTGTCCCCTGGAGTAGAGAAGAAATTAATTATTTTCTTACCTAAGTAAATCTTTCCTTCGTAAGAGGTTTCAAAGTTGAAATTAATTGAGAAATTACCTTCCATGTCAGTTACAGCATTCCATGTGGTATCATATTCTTTATCTATGATTACCGTGGTTTGAATCGCCAAAGGTTTATTGTAATAGTTTTTAATTCTGCCATTTATGGTTTGACTAAAGACCTTAGAAGCACAGATGCAGAATAGAATTACCAGGAAATATTTTTGCATATGTAGATGTGTTACGTACAATAACGTTAAAGCATTGCTGTAAGGTGTGGCATTGGCGGCATGTTGTTCGTCAAGTTACATAGTAGCAATTTAGCCACACTTGCTGCAATGCGCTGTTAGACGGCGTTATACTGGATTGTGGGGATGCTGTCGATCAAACTACCCTTCGCATTGGCTTCTTCCTCAAGATCAAAGTCATCTTGTAGTCCAAGCCAAAACTTAGCTGAGTTACCGAAATACTTGCTAAGCCTCAGGGCTGTATCGGCAGTGATCCTTCGATTGCCTTTCAGAATTTCAGAAACCCTTGTCTGAGGAATGCCAATGTCCTTTGCCAATTTGTAAGCAGAGATGCCAAAAGGAATCAAAAACTCCTCCGAAAGTACTTCGCCGGGATGAATATTTTTAAGTTTTGCCATGTCTTTACTGTTTTTAATGATAGTCCAAAATTTCAACTTCGGAAGCATTGCCTGCATTCCATTTGAAAATTATCCGCCATTGTTCATTGATCCGAATGCTGTAGAAATTCTTCAAGTCACCGGATAGCTTTTCCAGCCGATTGGCAGGCGGAATATGCAGGTCAGTTAAATCAACAGCGCTGTTGATCATTCTGAGCTTTCGCCTGCCGATTTCCTGAACTGTCAATGGAATTTTGCTGACGCGCTGCCCCTGCCAAATCTTTTCTGTCTCCTTGCTACCGAATGAAACAATCATGCTATCGAATTGCGTTACTAACGCCAAAGGTAAGTATTTTACAGGAATTTCTTGAAACAGAGAAGATCAATAATACCGCCTAAAGTTCAGGTATTTGCGATGACAGGGCATTTCGTGTTCCGGTACGCTGGTACAGAAGTTGATTTTTGTTTTGTTGCCGAAGATAACTACAAATGTTCAACAGCGTTCCGCCGCCCCCTGCTATTGCAAATACTTTTTGTTAGCGGTAGTGCATTACCTTGTCATAAAGCTCTTTCAGTTGGGCATCACCGAAACCATAAATACTTTCCCTGCTCCAGAATTCTTTAAATACCTGGTGAAAATCCGTTGAAATATTTTTTGTGATCTCTTCCAAAACTCTTTCAGGTCTTCCCTCCGTGCCATCTTTTGGAAAACGTTCAACATGCGCTTTTACTACTTCTTGCAAATACGGAAAAGCGGGAGATTGATTTTTTGCAAGACGAATTAATTCTTCAAGATCGGCACTCTTATAAGCTGCCCATAAGTCTTGTCCAAATTGCAAATCATTATCATTTAAAGGAATTCTCTCAGCAAAACAAATTTTCAGTTCACTTGATGTTGCCTGTCCAAATCCATTCCAAAACTGTTTATCATTTCTGTCTAAATAAGAAGTATAAACAGCATAAACTTTTTTCTTTATTGACAAACTATTGATGATTGAAATAACAAACCACATATTAACCTGGCAGAACAAATCATACTCAAACCAAAGATTGAATTCGGTATTGTCAGGCGCATTAATTATCTTTTCAAATTCTTTTGCAACGCCGCTATGGTATTCAGCTTCTGTCGATCCATGGTATTTGGCTCTTGATCGCCAAAAATCATTCAAATTGTCGCCTGATAAGTCGCCATCCATAAGCGCTTCTCTAACAACTATTATATCTCCTTCAATTTTAGCGTCGGGAAAACTATGCGCAAGAGAATCTCCGTTTAAAATATTGTAAATCATGATTAGCACGTTTTTGCATTACTGCTCACACGTAAATATCGTCATATCCCCGCCATTATGCAAAGATTTAAGAAATCACCCTTTGCGTTTTTTGTATAGTTAAATCAACATGAGCTCTGCCGTAGTGCTAATCTAAAAACATAAAAACGCAACTGATTTAACTACCCCACATTGGCAAGGCTACATCAAAAATAGCGTGATGGGGTTATCACGTTGAAGGATTGTTATACAGGTATTTGTATTTACAAAGCATGTGTTTTTATTAGTTTTTAATATCTGCTGTTGAGACTTGTGAACAATAATATGTAGTAAATTTGATTACTATAATCTTATTTGATTAAAGGCTGGTCTTACGCTATCTATTATATTTCACATCAACATAGAGGAGGATCTTATGGCTACACAAACCATAGACATTAATAGCGACATCCGCAAGGCAGATGATGCTTTCCAGACAAATTTCAAGCAGGGGAATGCTGCTGGTATTGCAGAACTTTACACAGAGAATGCAATGCTTTTGCCGCCTGGCAGCGACTTTGTGAAGGGCAAGGAGGCGATCCGGGATTTCTGGAAGAGGGTGATGGACTTGGGTATCAAGGAAGCCGAGCTCAATATCCTGGAGGTAGAGCTTCATGATGACACGACGATCGAATTAGGTCAATACAAACTCATGGGTGGTGGTAAGGTAATGGACCAAGGCAAATACATCGTCATCTGGAAACAGGAAGGCGGCCAGTGGAAAGTGCATCGTGATATGTGGAATACCAGTCTGCTTCCTCAAGTGACTTGAGAGACCATTGCTAATGACCTTGAGGAACAGAAATTCCATATTGCGTACAACTGCATGTAAGTGACTTTATCACTATTTTCCTCTTGAAGCAAATCGGCTGTCAAATTCAAAAGGTTCAGTATTCCGGACAGAAACTCCGACGATTTGCGGATGTGTGGGGTTGATCAGGTAGTTGTAGTCACCGGGTACAACCGCAGAAGGAACACGAAGAACCAGATACTTTGCCTCTGATATAAACTGGTCGCCAATTTTTTGGGTGCTATCCGAATGTGGGTTGGAGCGCCAATCTTTAGGCATGTCTTTTATAGACAGTTCAAAAACGGATGCGGTGTCAGGGATCTCGATTGAAATAATATGATAATCCTTTGGCATGATCCCATATGGCAGGTGCATCGCAACTTCTGCAAAGGCCAATGCACGTGATTGTGCAGTGTACAACATGGCTACACCTTTACTATTCCATCTTCCGCCACTGATTTCGGCTCCCTTACCGGCGAGGTCTGTTTTGTATCTGCCGGAGCTTAGTCTGTATACGATCATGCAAGTACTCCGTGCTCTATTCTGGTAAGGGCATCTTTTACCAAGCTGATGCCAAATTTGGTGTCTAACAGTTCTTTAGGAGCCCTGCCACCCAGAGCTACCGACTTAGTATTGAGCCATGTATCGAAATTATCTTTATCACCAAAAACTTCTACTCCGTATTGATATAACATAGAAAGCTCAACGATCCTTTCTGACTGAATAGGCTGGAAAGGTTTTTTCTCCTTTTGATTGCGCTGTAAGGTACGCTCGGAGAGTTGCAGGTAAGATGCCCATTCTGACATTGTAAAGGAAGTATAATTAGCGAGTTTATTGAAATCATTGTAAGCAATGCCAGAGCGTACAACATCAATGATATTGAGTATGTTTCTGTCGTCGGCTGAGCCGTAGGAGAAAACTATCTTTTGCCGGGAAGCAGTTTTTATGCCAGCCTTCGAACGAGCCTGTTGTGCAGCGCTTTTAGATGCGGACTTTTGTGCTGTCTTTAAATGTGCTACCCTGCTCATATCCGGAGTTTAGACAAATATACGGCAAGTTGTCGCAAAATAAATGACAATTGTCGCCAATGAGAAATAGGGAAATAGGTAAGCGACCGACAAAGTGCTTAATTGATTTGAAGGATTCGAAGGAACGCCAGTGAACGTACTAACAGGAAGATTTCTGCTCCATACATGAGCAAATCTTCGTATATTTCTGTTGCATAAACCCATATTTGCCAGTACCCCCTGACAAGAAAGATCATAGACCCTTCTTTGCTGATTACTTCTGCTGATGTTCACCTATATAAGGGAAAGGCTTATAAGGGTCGCTCAATTTTTATATCATTCATGAGGACATGCCGTAAAGTGGAAAGCTGAACTGTTATTGTAAGAAACTTTTTAAAATGAAGGTAATCTTCTATCTGATCGTTAGCCTGATGTTATTGGTTAACTTCAACCAGAGAAGTCATGCTCAAAACGAAAACTTACACTTTGAACATATAGGTTTTGAAGAAGGGCTTTTGAATGAAAACATAACGGCTATACTGCAGGACAGTATAGGATACCTGTGGTTTGGAACCGCGGATGGTTTGTATAAATATGATGGCTATTCTTTTACAAAATACCAGCTGGATCCGTTTGATCCCAACTCTCTTTCTCAAAATTTAATTTATACGCTTTACGAAGACAAAAACGGATCCATCTGGATGGCAACATATGAAGGTTTGTGCAGGTTTGACAGGAAGTCTGAAAAATTTACCCGCTATAAACCTCCACCCCATTCAAAATGCTCGGATCCTAATATTTCTGCAATCAATGAAGATTCCGATGGCATGATGTGGGTAGGAAATCATTCCGGAGGACTCTGCCGCTTCAACCCGCAAACGGGCCAATTCTTTAACGAACGTTTTGACCTGGGTTTCCATAAATTGCATGGCGACCAGGCCGACCTTCATGATGGTGTTACTTCAATTTATAAAGACCGGAGTGGCGTCTTGTGGGTGGGAAACCTTTCTGGTTTGCACCGGATCAATTTAAAACCAACAAAACCAGGCCAGCTTTCTCGGGTAAGCATAACACATTACCAGTATGATGCAAACAATCCCAATAGTTTGAGCAGTAATAATGTATCCTCCATTATCGAGGACAGAGCTGGCGTAATGTGGGTGGCCACTGATAAGGGTTTAAATAGCTTTGACAGAAAGACCGGTATATTTAAACGGTACCAACATGATTCGAAAAATAAACATTCCATCAGCAGCAACAATTTAAATTTATGGTATAAGGGTGGTATCAAAGAAGATCACGAAGGAAATTTGTGGATTAGTACCACTAACGGTTTGAATAAACTCAATAAGGAACGCACTCAGTTTACTGCCTATTTTCATCAACCCAGAAATCTGAACAGCATCAGTTCCAGTAGTATAGCAGTAATCGAAATTGACAGCTCCAATGTTTTATGGGCCAGTACATGGTTTGGAAAATTGAATAAAGCCAACCTGAATAACAAAGCTTTTCAACTCATCCGTCATGATCCGGAAAATAAGAATTCACTAAGCAATAACCAGGTCACTGCCATACTTGAAGATACAGCAGGCATGGTATGGATAGGCACCTATGGTGGAGGGTTGAACCGTTGGGATAAAAAGAAGAATGAGTGGAAGCATTTCAAACACAACCCTGCTAATCCCAGATCGCTTCGGTACGACACCATCCTTGCGCTTTTTAAGGACAGGCACGGACACCTTTGGGTTGGTAATGGTGAAATGTTATCGCTACTCAATAATCAGACAGGTGCATTCACGCACTATAACAGCAATGCGGCAAATTACCGGGAAGAAGATTTCCGAGTGATTTATTCTATTTGTGAAGACCGGCAGGGATTGCTTTGGCTGGGGACAGGTAATGGCATTAAAAGTTTCGATGAAAAAACAGGCCGGTTTGTGCATTATTACTATAACAAAGAAGACACAACCGGTATTAGTGATTACACGGCCATTGCTGTTTTTGCTGATTCAAGAGATCATATATGGGTAGGTCATGGCAGTATTGCAACGGATAAGTTGGACAAACGAACCGGCCGCTTTACCCGCTATAAACACAATCCACAGGATTCTACCAGCATTAGCTCCAATATAGTGCAATGTATGTTTCAAGATGCCAAAGGCAATCTTTGGATCGGAACTGCTGCAGGAGGCTTATGCTACTTCGACTACCAAAAGCAAAAATTTTCCATTTTTACCGAAAAACATGGTTTGTCGGGCAACACGGTTTTTTCTATTGTAGCAGATCATCAAAAACAACTTTGGCTGGGTACAAACAATGGGCTGTCACGGTTTGATCCGGCAACAAAAACGTTTACGAACTATAATTATAAAGATGGTTTGCAAGGCAATATTTTTGCTGCCGGACGCAGGAACAGGGGTGCGGGGTTCAAAGGCATGGATGGCACTTTATATTTTGGAGGCAGCAAGGGATTTAATTTTTTCCATCCTGAAGAACTGAAGGTGAAAAGTCCTGAGGCACCCATTGTTATTACGCAATTTAAACTGTTTGACAAGCTGATAAAAGGTATTCCTGAGAAAAAAGCAATCCGTTTAAAGCACAACCAGAATTATTTCTCTTTCGAATTTTCTTCTTTAAGCTTTTACAATCCGGCTAAAAATCAATACGCCTATCAATTGGAGGGGTTTGACAAAGATTGGGTATATAGCGGGTCTAGACGCTACGCTGGGTATACGAATATCGAACCCGGCAGGTACATTTTTAAAGTTAAGGGTACTAACAATGACGGCATTTGGAATGAAAAAGGTACGTACATGACCATCATCATCAATCCTCCCTGGTGGCGTACCTGGTGGGCCTATGGTTTTTATGGCTTGTGTTTTATTGCAGGTGTTTTCGCTGTAGATCGCTTTCAGCGCCGGCGGTTGATACAAAGGGAAAGAGAAAAAAGCAGGGACCGGGAGTTGCAGCAGGCAAGGGAAATCGAAAAGGCCTATCACCAATTAAAAACTACACAAGCCCAACTGGTGCAAAGAGAAAAAATGGCCTCATTGGGAGAACTTGCCGCCGGCATTGCCCATGAGATACAAAACCCTTTGAACTTCGTCAACAC
>CBKWHA010000254.1:0-7598 GCA_966674115.1 uncultured Chitinophagaceae bacterium | reverse complement strand
TGTACAGCCAGAACAGGATTGACGTGTTTTGGTTAATTTTCATGTTGTGGTGAATTTTAGTTACCGAATTTTGATTGTTTTTGCTGTTTTTTTATGTTTTTTGCAGCCTTTTGCAATCCTCTGAAATCCACGCCCAACAAGCACTTTACTTAAATTCGGTTTCCTAAAATTAGGGAGTTGCAATGGAAACCGAAATGGAAACCGAATGTATTGGTTTGCATTGGTTTGAATTGATGAAAGATTTTTGAAAATAGTTGAAAATCAATACAGATTGGAATAAAAAAGCCTCCGTTGTGGAGGCTGCTGTGACCCTGTAGGGACTCGAACCCTAGACCCGCTGATTAAGAGTCAGCTGCTCTACCAACTGAGCTACAGAGTCAATTTGCGAGTGCAAAATAAAGGAAACTAATGGAAACTAAGAAGTTATAAAAAAAAAGCTGCGGATTATTTACTAAGAAAAGAAATCAAAAAACACCATCATTTTCCCAGTATAAACCCGCAGCTAAAGAACAAACATATTTACCTGAACAAACTTATTTACCTGACATTTTCTTTTTCAGATTTTCATCAATTGCATCCAGGAATTCTTCAGTATACAAGAAATCCTTTCCATGCTCCACTTTACCTGGCTTAATGGTCAACGCCAGGTCTTTTGTCATTTTACCGCTCTCAACAGTCTCAATACAAACTTGCTCTAAAGCATGGCAGAAATCGATCAATTTCTGGTTGTCATCCAGTTTACCACGGAATGCCAAACCTCTTGTCCATGCAAAGATAGAAGCGATAGGGTTGGTAGAAGTAGGATTGCCTTTCTGATGTTCGCGATAGTGACGGGTTACAGTACCATGCGCAGCCTCAGCTTCCATAGTCTTACCATCAGGAGTAACCAGTACAGAAGTCATCAGACCCAACGATCCGAAACCTTGTGCTACTGAATCACTTTGCACATCACCATCATAGTTCTTACAAGCCCAAACAAAACCACCATTCCATTTCATAGCGCTTGCTACCATGTCATCGATCAAACGGTGCTCATAAGTGATACCAGCTTCAGCAAACTTTTGCTTGAATTCGCTGTCAAACACTTCCTGGAAGATATCCTTAAAACGACCATCATATTTTTTCAGGATGGTATTTTTTGTACTCATATACAGAGGCCAGCCTTTTTGCAGGGCCATATTCATACAGCTTCTGGCAAAGCCACGGATGCTTTCATCTGTATTGTACATTGCCATAGCAACACCACCTTCACCAGTATAGTTATAAACTTCGTATTCTTGTTTTTCACCGTTCTCTCCTTCGAAAGTGATCCTCAACTTACCCTTTCCTTTCACTACGAAATCGGTAGCACGGTATTGGTCACCAAAAGCATGACGGCCAACAACAATTGGCTGATCCCAGGTAGTAACCAAACGAGGAATATTCTTGATCACGATTGGCTCACGGAAAACCGTTCCGTCCAAAATATTACGGATCGTTCCGTTAGGGCTCTTCCACATTTGTTTGAGGTTGAACTCTTTCACGCGAGCTTCATCAGGAGTGATCGTAGCACATTTAATGCCGACACCATACTGTTTAATAGCATTGGCTGCATCAATGGTTACCTGGTCATTGGTTTGGTCCCGGTATTCAACACCCAGATCATAATATTTGATATCAACATCAATATATGGAAGAATCAATTTATCCTTGATAAACTTCCAGATAATGCGGGTCATTTCATCGCCATCCAATTCTACTACTGGATTGGCAACTTTGATTTTTTCGGTCATTTTCTAAGCGCTTTTGAATAAAAATTGGCTGCAAAGCTAATGTTTTATTAAAATGAATAGCTGAACAGTTATTTTTTTATACAAAACCCCAATTTTTCAATAATTAACAAAGACATCAATAGATTAATAGAAGGCAAAAGTCACAATAAAGCCCCTTTAATCCCCAATCCTCACAATAAATACCGGTATCTCTACCTGGTGCCGTACAGAATCAATAGTAGTTCCATACAACAGATCTTTTACACCACTATGTCCATGGGCCCCAATTACCAAAAGGTCCGCTTTACTTTCCTTCACAATGCGAACAATCTCTTTTACCCTGTTCTTAAACCCTAACTTACTTTCTGCCGAAAACCCTTTTTCCTTCAATATTTGCGCATATTCCTCAAGCTTTTCAAGGTCTTTCCTCGTCTCCAGGTCGTCACTATCCGCACCTAATATTTTTGCAGATACGCTCTCTACTACATGTATCAATACAAAAGATGTCTGCGGGTTTGCCTGTCCAATAGCATGTGCCAGCACTTGATGATCATGAGGACTAAACTCAATAGCCACCGCAATCCGCGAATAAGCAGGAGGCTCCAGCCTGTTCACCAGCACATCTTCTTGATGCACCTGCACAGATACAGGCTGCACCTTCTTCATTACCAGAGGATAAACAATTGCAGCCAGCATTAAGCCAACATACAGTAAACCTCCAACCACAATAACTGTTTTCCAATACACATTATCACTGGAATGAAAATAGTCTATAGCCTCTCCGCTTACCATGCGTATGTTTAGATACACCAAAACAGCAGTGATCAACCAAGCCAGCAACTGCACAAAAGGTTTGATCGTAAAAGCCCCCATCTTTTCCCGATCACTCACAAAATGTATCAATGGAATAATAGCAAAACCCAACTGCAGGCTTAAGATAACCTGGCTTAAAACCAGCAGGTTATCAATATTCTTTTCGCCATAAACTAAAATCACAATAACAGCAGGAATAATGGCGATCAGCCTTGTCATTAATCGTCTGATCCATGGATTGATACGCAAGCGTAAATACCCTTCCATCACAATCTGACCGGCAAGAGTTCCTGTTACCGTTGAACTCTGCCCGGAAGCGATCAATGCTACAGCAAATAGAATGGGAGCCAGTTCGGTACCCAGTATGCTGTCTAGCAAGCGGTGCGCTTCTTTGATCTCTGCCACTTCCGTAAGTCCCTTGGTAAAAAAAACGGTGGCCGCTAATATTAAGATGGCAGCATTCACGAAAAACGCCAGATTCAATGCAATAGCACTATCTATAAAGTTGAATTTAAGCGCCTGTTTAATACCTTTCTCATCCCTTTTGATCTTTCTTGTCTGCACCAGGGCCGAATGTAAATACAGGTTATGTGGCATCACAGTGGCACCAATAATACCTATGGCAATATAAAGCGCCGTATTGTTCTGGATAGAGGGAACAAAGCCTGTTGCTATTTGCCCGAAATCAGGCTTGGCAAGCATAATTTCAATAAGAAAAGAAATACCAATAATAGCTACCAGGCAGACGATAAAAGCTTCCATTACACGCATGCCCATACGCTGAAGCATCAGGAAGAGAAACGTATCTAAAACCGTAATCAGCACAGCCCAGATCAAAGGTATCCCGGTAAGTAACTGAATACCTATAGCCATCCCTAATACTTCAGCAAGGTCTGTAGCCGCAATAGCAACTTCAGCCAGTATATACAAAAAGAAGTTTATTGTCCTTGGGTATGTTTCTCTATTCGCTTGCGCCAGGTCTCTTCCTCTTACAATACCCAGACGTGCTGAAAGACTTTGCAACAACAAAGCCATTAAATTACTCATCAACAATACCCATATTAACGAATAGCCGAACTGGCTGCCACCAGCAAGGTCCGTAGCCCAATTGCCGGGATCCATATAGCCTACACTTACCAGGTAGGCCGGACCAAAAAATGCCAGGATCTTTTTATAGACAGATTTTGAACCGGATGTTGTATCTATGCTTTGATGCACTTCACTTAAAGAGGCATCAACATCATGCTTATGATTCATAAGTAACAAATATGTTTTTTGCAAGCTGTTCGCTAATAGTAACCGTTGTATTCTTTACCTTAACCTCAATAGATCCGTCGAAACTGAAATTGTTTTTTACTTCCAGTTTGGTACCGATTCGTATGTTCTTATGCTGTAACAATTCCAGCATTTCAGCAGATTGATTACCCACGCGGCAAACTTCTGCACGCTTGTTCAGAGGTAGCTGAAGCAATAAAATTTCATTCGATCTTTTGAGCTTGCCTTTGCTGTCAGGAATAGGGTCTCCATGCGGATCAAACTTTGGATATCCTAAATATTTGTCCAGCTTATCAATAAGTTTTACACTACTTACGTGCTCTAGCTCTTCTGCAATTTCATGCACTTCATCCCATCCTAATTCAAGCTTCTCTACCAGGAAATATTCCCACAAGCGGTGCCTTCGTATGATGCCTAAAGCAATCTTCTTCCCCTCTCCTGTCAAACTAAAACCATTGTATGGCTGGTAATCCAAAAGCTTTTTGGCACTCAGTTTTTTCATCATGTCGGTAACCGATGCAGGTTTCGTATTCAGCTTTTCCGCAACCGCATTTGTGCTCACCTTTTCATTATCAGTCTGCAAATGAAAAATAGCCTTTAAATAATTCTCTTCACTATTAGAAATGTTCACAGTTTAAAAATTATTATTTAGGCAAATCTAAAAATAAATTATGATCAACAAAAATTTAAGAAGGTATTCAACTCCATACTATAATTACATTTCTGCTTGCCCTTTATTTACTATTAACTTCTTTTAAAACAGCTCCTTGACCCTCTTTTTATTTATCCCTTTAATATGACACTTTTCCTAATTATCAATATTTTTACCCCCACCTTACATTTTTCATCGTAACTTTTAGCCATCTCGGCAATACAAATCACACTTTTGTCGTTTTTAATGTGTATAAAGTACAAACTCGTATTACTTTATTTATTATTCTCTTATTCCTTCTGCTTCTTATGAGGGTTCCGGACTTACATTTAAAAGTTTTTTATTTTATTTACAATAAATATTCTTCATGAAAGTCAGGATAGGATTATTGTTATGGGCAGCAGTAGTAGCAGGATGCGGTAATAACGAAAAGGAACAACAGGGTGAGAACAACTTTCAATACCAGGAGTTCTCGGAAAAGTTTAAAACGGTCCCGGTACCTTATCAGCTCTCCGACACAACCCTGATTAATAATAAAGACACGGCTCAGATCCGCGACAAAGCTTTTTCAGACTTAGTTCCAGATAGTACAAAAATTAAGCTCTTTGGAAAAAATGCCCGTGTTAAATATGTGCCGCTTGTAAAAATTGCTGTACCCAATGCAGAAACTTATTACATCGTAAAAGCAACTGTTGGGTCAAAAAATACTGCACTTCTTTTCTCTTTCGATAAAGAACATAACTTCGGTGCCGTATTTCCTTTTTTAATCCCGGATGCAGAAGCTGCTACTTCACAGATAAGTACAATCGATAAAGCATATTCTATTTCTCGCAGTGTATTCCGGAAACAACCGAATGATATTATTGCCGAAGGAAAAGATGTTTATGTGTATAACAACGACGCAAAGGATTTTACGCTGATCATGACCGATGTATTGGATGAAAGAAGCGAAGAATTGGTCAACCCTATTGATACCCTGCCAGCCGGGCAAAAATGGACTGGTGATTATGTTAAAGACAAAAGAAATATAGTTTCAGTGCGGGATGGCAGAAGACCAAACTCCCTACTTGTATTTGTCCACTTCGAAAAAAACAAGGGCCAGTGTATGGGCGAACTTAAAGGCGATGCTGAAATGTCTGGTGCCAATACGGCTGTATACCGTCAGGGAGGCGATCCTTGCGTGTTGCAACTAACCTTTTCTGCTAATTCAGTAACCTTAAAAGAGCTGGAAGGCTGTGGTTCAAGAAGAGGTCTTGAATGTTCCTTTAATGGTACCTTTAAACGAAAAAAAACAGACAAAGAAAAAACAGATGATAAAACAACTAAAAAGACAACTTGAATAAATTTGCCTGGTATTTGTTTGTATTTATAATATTTTATTTTTTACTTTAATAATATTTTTAATAAATCTAATAAAATGAATTTTAAAGCATATAAAGTTCCTTATACGATTGATGAGAGATATAAGAAGAATGTGGCTTATTTTTCCATGGAATTTGCCATCCACCAACCTTTGAAAATATACAGTGGCGGTTTGGGTTTTTTGGCAGGATCGCATTTAAGAAGCGCCTATGAACTACGCCAAAACCTGGTAGGTATCGGTATCTTATGGAAATATGGTTATTACGACCAGGCCCGCAACCAGGACCAGACCCTGCAGGTTACCTGGATGGAAAAACAATACAGCTTTTTAGAGGATACGGGTATTAAATTCTCCATTACCGTGCACGAACACCCGGTTTGGGTAAAAGTAATGTACCTGCCACCAAATGTCTTTCAGTCTGCTCCCCTGTTCTTAATGACCACAGACATCCCTGAGAACGATTATGTGTCGCAAACCATTACACACCGGCTCTATGATGCCAATGTAGCAACCAAAGTAGCACAGTTCATCCTGCTTGGCGTAGGTGGTGCGAAATTGCTCGACGAAATTGGTCTTAAGCCGGATGTCTACCACCTCAACGAAGCCCATGGCTTGTCAGCAGCCTTTTACCTGTACCAGAAATTCAACAAAGACATGGACGAGGTAAGAAAACGCCTCGTGTTTACCACCCATACACCGGAAGAGGCCGGTAACGAAAAACACGACATTTACCTGTGTCATAAAATGAGTTATTTCTGTGGCCTGTCAGTACCCGAAGTAATGCAACTAACAGGCATGCCTGATGAACAGTTCAACCATTCTCTTGCTGCATTGCGCTTTGCAAGGATTGCAAACGGAGTCTCCCAGTTACACGGAGAGGTATCCAGGGCCATGTGGAGCAAATACAATAACATATGCCCGATC
Source organism: uncultured Chitinophagaceae bacterium (assembly GCA_966674115.1). Taxonomy (GTDB): domain Bacteria; phylum Bacteroidota; class Bacteroidia; order Chitinophagales; family Chitinophagaceae; genus Flavisolibacter. The sequence goes on along the minus strand of CBKWHA010000254.1, from coordinate 820 downwards.
CTCTCTATTACAAATGCTCAGAACTGGCGGTATTGGGCTGATAAACAATTATACCAGGCCAAGGAAGAAGGCGATGATGAAGCATTCGACGATCGTAAAAAATACCTGAAAAAACGAGCCTTTGAAATTGTAGCCGATCAAACAGGCAAGTTATTAAACCCCAATGTATTCACCATCGTTTGGGCACGTCGCTTTGCTGGATACAAACGTGCTAGTCTCATTGCAAGCGATTTACAACGGTTCGAAGCTTTGCTCAACAATGCAAAATTCCCGGTTCAGATGATCTGGGCAGGCAAGCCATACCCGGTAGACTACCCGGCTATCTCTGAGTTCAACCAACTGGTACACCTGAGTAAAAGATACAAAAGCGTAGCTGTTGTAATTGGTTATGAATTACACCTGTCTAAACGCCTGAAACAGGCCGCTGACTGTTGGTTAAACAATCCTCGTGTACCGCGCGAGGCCTCTGGCACCAGCGGTATGACTGCCGCCATGAACGGTGCGGTAAACTTCTCCACCAATGATGGTTGGATTCCTGAGTTTATACATCATGGCAACAACGGTTTCGTAGTACCACCAGCCGACTATCACCACATGTCGGTTCAGGAGCAGGACCAATACGACCTGGACAAATTATACGAGATTTTACAGGGAGAACTTCTGCCTCTGTATTACCAGGATTATAGCACCTGGAGGCAGATCATTAAAAATGGGATGAGAGATGTTCAACTGCAATTCGACAGCAACCGCATGGCCAATGAATACTATGAATTGCTATATAAAGAGCATTACAAAATAAAAGTAACAGCCTAGTGGTTTA
>CBKWHA010000253.1:0-7623 GCA_966674115.1 uncultured Chitinophagaceae bacterium | reverse complement strand
TATGCACGGTTCTAACAGAATCTCGGACTGAGATGTCCGGGTTTACTTACCAAATTCGTTTCAATGCTGGCAAATAGACATAGACAAGTAGATTCATACAGCAATCCGTCCCTTGTTTCTACAAGGGACTTTCCTCTTGTTCTACCAGTGTAGAATTTCGCTCTGGTACAAAACAAATGATTATCTTGATTATTAGAATAAAAATATTCATATCGTAAAAAGCAATTGAGATATTAATATAGCTTATGGAAAGAATTACTGCTCGTTATTGTATAGAAACACCCATGCCAATAGAAAAAGCAGCCGCAGTACTGGCTGGCGAACAATCATCTGGCACCTTCGTTACGGTACCTGGTGAAACAGACGAACTCAAACAGCGGTTCGCTGCCCGTGTAGAATCAATCAATCGTTGGGAAACAGTAACAGAACCTGCCATTCCTGGTAATAAGGTGAATACAGGATTGTATCATAGAGCTATGATTGAAGTGTCCTGGTCTATTGAGAATTTTGGTTACAACCTGCCCGTTTTGATTTCTACCTTGCAGGGTAATTTATACGAACTCACACAGTTTACGGGTTTGAAACTAATGGATCTTGATGTGCCACCTTCCTATGCGCAATACTTTCGTGGTCCTCGCTTTGGTATAGGAGGTTGCCGCCAACTGACTGGTGTTTACGATCGGCCTCTGATTGGTACCATCATAAAGCCTAGCATAGGCCTTTCACCCGAACAGACTGCTGATCTTGTAAAAACATTGGCTGAGGCTGGCATTGATTTTATCAAGGATGATGAATTGCTTTCCTCTTCTGCCAACTCACCTTTTGACAAACGGGTGGATGCTGTGATGAGGGTTATCAATGAACATGCAGATAAAACAGGTAAAAAAGTAATGTACGCCTTTAACATCAGCGATGAAATTGAAGCTATGCAAAGGCATTACGAAAAGGTTGTTTCATCCGGCGGTACCTGTGTCATGATCAGTTTAAATAGTGTAGGACTGTCCGGCGTGAAAAAGATCTGCGATCAGGGACAATTAGCCATTCATGGTCACCGCAACGGCTGGGGCATGTTGAACCGTCACCCATTATTAGGTATTGAGTTTCCTGCCTATCAAAAATTGTGGCGCCTGGCTGGTGTTGATCAGATCCATGTGAATGGTATACAAAATAAATTCTGGGAATCTGATGATTCAGTAGTGTGTTCCATTGAAGCCTGTCTGAAGCCTATGCTGGGCGGTTATTCTATACTTCCGGTAGTTTCTTCCGGTCAATGGGGCGGACAAGCACCCGAAACTTATCGCCGCACACAAACCGTTGACTTGCTTTATATGGCTGGCGGCGGCATTATGGCTCATCCTGATGGCCCAGCAGGAGGTGTCATCGCCCTACAACAGGCATGGGAAGCCGCAGTGGAAGGATTATCCATTGAAGAAGCAGCCAGGCAGTACCCTCAATTTGCCAAGGCAGTCGAAAAGTTCGGCAAAAAAGAAAAAATAGGCAATAGACAATAGACAATAGGCAAATTGCTCATTACTCATTACTCATCATTCATCACTCATCATGAACTCCTTGCTCCTCTCATATTACGGCGACGACTTTACCGGCTCAACCGATGCTCTGGAGTTTTTAAGTCGTGCCGGAGCAAAAACGGTGCTCTTTATAAAGCCGCCAACACCGGAACAACTGGCGCAATTTCCAGGCTTACAAGCGGTTGGTGTTGCCGGCATGAGCCGAGCTATGAAACCTCAGGAAATGGAGCAGGAACTTTATCCTGCTTTTACGGCCTTGAAGCAATTAGGTGCAAGACATGTGCATTATAAAGTTTGTTCCACTTTCGATTCTTCTCCAGCCATTGGAAGTATTGGAAAAGCAATTGATATAGGATCAGAGGTCTTTCATGTTCCTTTTGTTCCATTATTGGTTGCCGCCCCTTCCTTAGGTCGTTACTGTGTATTCGGTAACCTGTTTGCCCGTCTGGGGATTGGTAGCAGAGGGAACATTTATCGACTCGACCGGCACCCTTCCATGAGCCGTCATCCTGTTACCCCGGCTGATGAAAGTGACCTTAGGTTGCATTTGTCCCACCAGACAGATAAAAAAATAGGCCTGCTGGATATTCTTCAATTTCAACTTCCTTACCAGGAAGCCACTGAACACCTGACAAACCTGATACATGAAGACAATAAAATCGTTTTGTTCGATGCACTCTATGAAGAACAAATGAGTAGGGTAGGGCAATTGATCGACGTTTTCACAGGAGCCGGTGAACCGGTCTTTTCTGTGGGCTCTTCAGGCATTGAAATGGCGTTAGGAAGTTACTGGAAAGAGCAGGGATTATTACACCCGCCCAAAAGCTGGCCGGAACCAGGAGATGTAGGTCCTTTGTTGGTAATTTCTGGGAGTTGTTCACCTGTGACCTCAGGGCAAATTGCATGGGCCGTTGCTCAAGGATTTGCCGAAGTGCCGGTATTGATGACCGCAATTTCCGGTGATCAGAGAAGTGAATTATCGATAAGCTGTGATCTTGAAGCCATCATATCTTATTTGCAGGAAGGTCGTAGTGTAATTGTGCACACCAGCCTTGGCGCTGATGATGAAAGAATAGCCCAGGCTTCCGAATTATTGGCACAACAACAAATAGATAAATCAGAAACAACCCGTTTACTGGGAAGTTATTTAGGCAATATTGCAAAAGAGGCCGCTGCCCATACTGATTTAAAACGTATAGTAATTGCCGGAGGCGACACCTCCAGCTATGCAGCCAGGGCCATGGGCATTGAAGCTGTGGAAATGATCTCTCCACTTGCTCCTGGTGCACCATTGTGTAAAGCTTATGCACCTGGTTCCCCAATCGACGGCCTGCAGGTAAACTTCAAAGGTGGCCAGGTAGGAGGGGAAGACTATTTTGGACTAGCCCAACAGGGAAGTGCAATCCCCATAAACTATAAACAATAAACCATAAACAATTACCTCGTGACAAAAACATTAGGATTCATTCACACTTCGGCTACGCTGGTACCTGTATTTCAGCAACTTTGCCAGCAATCACTGCCAGGCATAAACGTATTTAACATAGTAGATGATAGCCTGATCAAAGATGTTATCGCAAAAGGAGAATTAACTGCCAATACTGCCAGACGCGTTGTAGATTATGTAGGCTCGGCAGAAAGTGCCGGGGCTGATTTTATTATGGTTACCTGCTCCTCTATCGGAGCCGCCGTAGAAGCCGCAGCGCCCTTAACAAAAGTGCCAGTGCTTAGAGTAGACCAGCCCATGGCTGACCAGGCTGTCCATTCTGGCTCGAAAATAGGCGTTATTGCCACGCTACCCACTACGCTTAACCCTACCTGTGACCTCGTAAAACGAAGAGCAGCCATAGCCAGTAAAGAAATCCATTTGGTTTCCCACCTCTGTGATGGAGCCTTTGAAGCATTAATGAGTGGCAATGCTGCCAAACACGATGAAATGGTAGCCAGCGCCTTAAGAAAACTCTCCTCCGAAGTAGATGTAATCTTATTGGCCCAGGCCTCTATGGCTCGCGTAGTGGACACCCTGTCTCCCGAAGACAAAAAGGTGCCCATTTTAGCTAGCCCTCCCTTAGCAATAAAACACCTTTCATCAATTTTGTTAAACAAAAAAAAGAAATGAGTGATGAGTGATGAGTAATGAGTGATGAGTAATGAGTGATGAGTAATGAGTGATGAAGATGAGTTACGAAACCAGTAGATAGTATTAGTGCTTCGCCCCTAAACAACAACTCGACTTCATCACTCATAAACTATTGCTCATAACCAATAACTACAATGTACTTTGAACTTTTAACTCCAAATTCCGAACTCTCAACTCTCAATTTGTAAACTCATGACTCATTACTGATTATTCATTACTGATTACTGATTACACATAACTCATCACACATCATACTGCCATTATGAAATCTCTACGAAAAGTTTGCCTCTGTCTTAGCGGTCTTTCCCTTATTCTTTTATTGGCCGGTATCCTCTCAGCACAGGCCCATATCTGGCAACCTGCAGCCGTCTGTCTTTCTGTGTGCTTTGCCATAGGTATTGGCGCTATCCCTGCTTTAAAAAGTTATCAATACACCGCCTGGATCATTACAGCGGTAGTGGCCGGCATGATCTATCCCAGCGCATTTCTTAAGTGGGGCGACTTTGATCTGCGCAACAAATGGTTGATCCTGGCAGTAATTCAGATGGTCATGTTTGGTATGGGCATTCAAATGAGCCTGCGCGATTTTACAGGCTTGGCCAGTACTGGAAAAGGAGTATTGATAGGCTTGCTTTGCCACTTTTCTATCATGCCACTGGTTGGTTTTCTATTAACCAAGATTTTTCATTTCGATACAGAGATTGCCGCTGGGATTATTCTGATAGGCTCTTGTTCCAGCGGACTGGCTTCCAACGTTATGGTATACATAGCACGCGCCAATTTGGTATTGTCTGTAACGGTTACGGCTATGGCAACACTTGTTGCACCTATTATGACACCTTTCCTGATGAAATTGCTGGCTGGCACATTGATACAGGTGCATTTTATCGACATGATGATGGAGATCATCAAAATTGTGATCGTTCCTATTGGTGCAGCCATGCTGCACGACTTCCTGAAAACAGCTTCACCCAGAGGTAGGAGAAATGTAAAGACTGCAATAGTTGTCTCTGCACTTTGGCTGGTTGCCCTTCCATTAGGTTTATGGCAATTTTTACAGGCACAGGTGTCTGCATCCTTCCTTCAGTCATTTGAAGTATTAGGTTTTTTTGCTGGCGCTGTGTTAGCGGGTGTAGGTTATCACTGGCTCACTAACAGAATTACACGTCTCGACAGCTATATGCCCTATTTCTCCATGTTTGGTATTGTCTATTTCACTACGGTCACAACAGCCGCTGGTCGTGATAATCTGATGGAGGTAGGTTTGTTGTTGTTCCTGGCTTCAGTATTCCATAATGCTGCCGGTTATTTCTTCGGCTATTGGTTAAGCCGTTTGTTCGGACTGGATAAAAACTCTTCACGTACTATTGCTTTTGAAGTAGGACTGCAAAATGGCGGCATGGCCTCCGGTCTGGCAGGCGCTATGGGTAAGCTCGGTACAGTAGGCCTTCCTGCAGCAGTCTTCAGTCCCTGGATGAATATTTCAGGTTCTATCCTTGCTAATTTCTGGCGGCGCAGGCCAGTGGAGGAAAATGAGATCAGGAAAGTGGAAGTAAAAGTAGAAGCAAAACCTTCCTATCAAAATTGACCATAGAGAATTTTATAATTGGAGGTCATTTTTACCTTTAATCATGGAAATAGAATGATGATCTTCTGAGCTAAATAATTAATAATCAATAGTAAATATCCAATAAGCCGATATGGTGCATTTACAATTTTATTAAACAATAAAATAAAATGTAAATCGTTTCCGCTTCCTTTTAAGCCTGATAACTATAAACTTAATAATCAGAAAATAACAGATTGAAATTGTTGGCAAAGTATTTGTTTAATAGGCGAGAACATCATTAACCTAAAAAACACCAACATGAAAAAGAATCTTTTTTTAGCAACTACATTCGTTGCGGGCTTGATTACCTTAGGAGTGGCTCAATTTCCTTCCAACAATGCCTCTTCTGGAAAATTAAATTATATGGCTTTGGATACAGTGCCTAAGAAGGATACAGTTCCCGGAGATGATAGCAGTTCAAACAATGAAGTAAGCCTTGTAACTTTTAATAGTTATATGGCTAAGGATACAGTTCCTAAAAAGGACACTGTTCCAGACAATGACAGCAGTTCTATAAATCAGTAACCTGTTTCCGTTTAGAAAAAACTTAGCACAACGCTATTGACCACAATAGTGTTGTGCTATTTTATTGCCCCTTCTCACTACAATGGCAACAAATGAATTGGGTTGTTTGTAATAAATGGCCGCTGCGCGGAGCTTTCTAATATAACTTATCTTTTCGATGATAATGTTGTATCTTATTACTTTCAATTGCCAAGATGCCAAACGATTCTGCCAACATCCACTTGAATACAAAAGGTATAGTACAAAATACCTTTGACGCTATTGTAATCGGCTCCGGAATCAGCGGGGGCTGGGCCGCTAAGGAGTTGTGTGAGCATGGATTAAAAACATTGGTCTTAGAAAGGGGCAGAAATATTGTCCATAACAAAGACTATCCCACAGCCACTAAACATCCATGGGAGTTTACACACAGAGGACAAATGACCAGGGAATTCAAAAAGGAAAATCCTTTGATCAGCAAGGCTGCCGGCTTTGGAGAAGATACGGCTCATTTTTTCATCAAAGATGCTGATCATCCTTATGTTCAGGAAAAGCCCTTCGACTGGATCCGGGGTTATCAGGTTGGCGGTAAATCCCTTACCTGGGGGCGTGCCTGCCAGCGCTGGAGCAATTTTGAGTTCACCGCTCCGGCCCGGTTTGGTTATGGTATTGAGTGGCCAATTAGGTACGTGGATATTGCACCCTGGTACAGTCATGTAGAGACATTTATAGGCGTTTGTGGTAATAAAGACGGCATAGAAGCTATGCCTGATGGTGAGTTTCTACCACCTTTCGACTTGAACTGTGTGGAGTCGCACATTCAGCAAAGTATTAAGAAACACTTCAAGGATCGTCACCTGGTTCATGCTCGCTGGGCACACCTGACCATTCCCAAGGAGATTCATCTGCAACAGGGAAGGGGACGTTGCCAGGCACGTAATAAGTGTATGAGAGGATGCCCCTTTGGCGGTTATTTCAGTTCTGTTTCATCCACCCTTCCCTGGGCTCAACGAACTGGTAACTTGATGATCCGGCCATTTTCTGTGGTTCATTCCATTATTTATGACGAGCAAAAAGCAAAAGCAATTGGTGTTCGTATTATCGACACAAATACCAAACAAGTGACTGATTATTTCGCCCGCATCATCTTTCTGAACGCTTCCGCTTTAAACAGCAATTTAATCTTATTAAACTCTATTTCTGACCGCTTTCCCAATGGCTTAGGAAATGATAATAGACTATTGGGTAAATATGTCGCTTTTCATAATTACCGTGCCTCCGTCAATGCCTCTATAGATGGTTTTGAAGACAAATACTATTATGGCCGTAATCCTACAGAACCAATTATTGCAAACTACAGAAACCTGCGCAGCCAGGATACAGACTATGTGGGTGGGTTCACCACTTTTATGGGAGCATTCCGTGCACAGTTAGATGAAAGTACAATGTCTGAAACCATTGGTGACAACTACAAAGATGCCCTGACGGAACCCGGTGGCTGGAAAGTTTATATGTATATGCAGGGAGAGACCATTCCTAAAGAAACCAATCATGTACGCCTGAGTAAAGACCAAAAAGATCAGTGGGGTATACCATTATTAGTGACTTCTGTTGACTATGACGATAATGATGAAAAGATGGTTAAGGATTTTTTAACAGAGAGTACTGAAATGCTGGAAAAGTCAGGATGTAGAAATGTATCCCAGAATGATAATAAACAGCCGCCTGGGCTGGATATTCACGAAATGGGTGGAGTAAGGATGGGGAAAGACCCTAAAACGTCTCTACTCAACAAATGGAACCAATTACATGCTTGCCCGAATGTATTTGTTACAGATGGC
>CBKWHA010000252.1:0-7648 GCA_966674115.1 uncultured Chitinophagaceae bacterium | reverse complement strand
CCCGTGTGGCAGATACCCAAAAATGTCTGCGGGTAAGTGGTAAACACAACGACCTGGAAGAAGTGGGGGTGGATACCTACCACCATACCATGTTTGAAATGCTGGGCAACTGGAGCTTTGGCAACTATTTTAAAAAAGAAGCCATTGAATGGAGCTGGGAACTGCTGACAAAAGAATTACAAATTCCGATAGACCGCTTGTATGTTACCATTTTTGAAGGCGATCAGAAAGAAAACCTGCCCAAAGACCTGGAAGCCTACAACGAATGGAAAAAATGGATTGCTGAAGACCGGATTCTCCTGGGGAATAAAAAGGATAATTTTTGGGAAATGGGCGATACCGGCCCCTGCGGTCCCTGTACCGAGATACATGTGGACACCCGTCCTGGTGAAGAAAGAGCCCAAATTGATGGAAAAACCCTTGTAAATGCAGATAACCCCCAGGTGATCGAGATCTGGAATAACGTGTTCATCCAGTTTAACCGCCTGAAAAACGGAAACCTCGAACCCCTGCCCGCCAAGCACGTAGATACAGGGATGGGATTCGAACGTTTGGTTCGGGTGCTGCAAGAAAAATCCTCTAATTACGATACGGATGTATTTACCGGAACGATCCGGAAAATAGAAGAAATTACAGGAAAAAAATACGATGCTACAGCTATTCCTGCTGATGGAGAACCCTGGGGCAAAGCGGTTGCCTTCCGTGTAAACGCCGACCATATCCGCGCAATCTCATTTACGATAGCCGATGGCCAGTTACCTTCCAATACAGGTGCAGGTTATGTGATCCGACGCATTTTGCGCCGGGCAGTTCGCTACTATTATACCAACTTGAATTATCATCAACCTTTGTTGTTTCAACTGGTGCCGGTATTGGCAGATCAGTTCGCTGATGTCTTCCCCGAGTTAAAACAGCAGGAACAGTTTGTTGCTAAAGTGATCCGTGAGGAAGAGGAAGCATTTTTAAGAACACTGGAAAAAGGCTTAAAGCGCATTGAAGATATCATCAGCCATACAAAGCATACCATCTCAGGAAGTGATGCTTTTGAACTATATGATACATACGGATTCCCATTCGACCTTACCCGCCTGATTGCTTCTGAAAGAGGACTCACTATTGATGAAGTTGGTTTCAATGCCGAGATGCAACAACAAAAAGAGCGTTCCCGTGCAGCTTCTGCCGTGGATACGGGCGATTGGATCATCGTGAATGAAGGCGGTAGCTCTGAATTTGTTGGATATGATTCCCTGGAAACAAGATCCAACGTGCTGCGTTACCGCAAAGTGAAAACCAAAGGCAAAGACCTGTATCAGATTGTTCTGGATAAAACGCCTTTCTATGCTGAAAGCGGGGGACAGGTTGGCGATACTGGAATATTGACAGTTGGTAATGAACAATTGGCAATTGTAGATACTAAAAAAGAAATGGACCTGATCGTTCATTTCACCGAAAAATTACCCAGCGATTTCGACGGCGAGGTAATCGCATCCGTTGATGCCACTAAAAGAAAGAAAACAGCCTTGCATCACAGTGCAACCCACCTGATGCATGCCGCTTTGCGCAAAGTATTGGGTACGCACGTGGCGCAAAAAGGTTCTTTAGTGAATGCCGGGTACCTGCGTTTCGACTTTTCGCACTTTAGCAAAATGACTGCTGAAGAAATTAGCCAGGTAGAAGCTATTGTAAATGAAAAGATCCGCGAGAATATCCCGGTTGTGATCAAGGAAATGCCTAAGGACGAGGCCATTCAATTAGGCGCCATGGCTCTTTTTGGTGAAAAATATGGCGATTCGGTTCGCGTAGTTATGATGGACCCGAACTACTCTATTGAACTTTGTGGTGGTACCCATGTAGGAGCGACCGGTGAGATCGGTCTGTTTAAAATTACTTCCGAAGGTGCAGTAGCAGCCGGGGTTCGCCGTATCGAAGCGGTTTGCGGCTTGGCTGCCGAGCAATATGTCAATGAGCAATTGATCCAATTGCAACAGGTAAAAGAAGCTTTAAAGAACCCAAAGGATATCTTAAAAGCGCTTTCTTCATTGAGCGAAGAAACAGCCGCCCTGAAAAAGCAGATCGAGAAGTTTGAATCAGCTCAATTACTGTCTCTACGCAATGACCTACAGCATAAATCGCAACCAATCGGTAGCGCCAACTTCATCGGGGAAGTGGTAGAAGTAAGCAGTGCAGATGCCCTGAAAAAGCTGGCATTTGAGCTAAAGCCCGTAGTAATGAACCACGTGATTGCCCTTGCTGCTGCTATCGAAGGCAAGGCTCATATCGTGCTGCTGTTTGATGACGCTATTGCTAAAGAAAAGAACCTGGATGCATCCCAACTCATCAAACAAAAAATTGCCCCGGTCATCAAAGGCGGTGGTGGTGGACAAAAAACGCTGGCTACAGCCGGCGGACAGAATGCAGGTGAATTGTCTAAAGTAATTGATGTGGTAAAAGATTACCTGACCCAAGTCCTTGCTTAACGGCTCACACAGCACCCCAGCACACCCCCGGCCCTGAAGGGGAGCAGCAGCGCTGCATAGCCTTGGCTATAAAATTTCTCAAATGTAAAAGCCCTCGATAGGAAAGTTGGGGGCTTTACTATTTATGTATCTATCTAAAGTATTTGTGCGTTGGCGGTTCCCCTTTAGGGGCCGGGGGTGTGAGCCGGGTGTAAGTGGGGGTTCGCTGGCGCTTTTTTAACAAATGCGAAAGTTTTCGTAATCCAAAACTTATTTTATATTTGAAGTACGAAATTTAACGTAGAGAGCTGATCCATCGAACCTTAACATTAAAAACTAATTCAAATGAAACGATTCTTCATGAGACAAATTTTAGGCGCTATCCTGTTCTCGGTTCCGGTTGCATTGTTTGCACAAGACAATAAAGGACAAGAGAATAAAGAAGAAAAAGACAAAAGCAAAGACATAGAGCAGATCATCATTACCCGTAAGGGTGATACCAACGAAAAAACAGTGATCGAATTACGGGGCGAAGACGTTATTGTCAACGGAAAGAATATTAAAGATATCAAAGATGGTGATGTAACTGTTCGGCGCAAAAAAGTAAAAGATCTGGAAGCCTTGGTGTCATCTAGGTTGCGCGGTGTCGAAAATCTCAACCTTGATTTTGACCTTGATTTTAATGACAATGGCGGCGTGATGCTTTTCCGGTCTGACTCTAATCGTGCCATGCTGGGAGTGATGACGAAACCAGACGAAAAAGGTGCTAGAATAGATTCAGTAACCAAAGAAAGCGCCGCTGAAAAAGCCGGATTAAAAGCTGGTGATATTATTACCACTATAGACGACCATAAAATTGAGGGTCCGGAAGATGTAGCTGAAAAAGTGCGCAAACATAAACCCGGCGATAAGATCGGCATCACTGTTTTACGTGATGGCAAAAAACAAACACTTACTGCCGAATTAGGCAAATGGAAGGGAATGAGGATCAATAACCAGAACTTTCGGATGATGCGTCCTATGATGCCACCAAATGCACCTGGTGCACCAGGTTTTGAGGGAATACCTTTCGAGTTTAGAGGAAATCCAATGGGTGGCGGTCCCAGACTTGGAATCTCTATTCAAGATAGCGAAGACGGCAAAGGTGTAAAAGTGTTAGAAGTAGAAGAAGATGGTAATGCTGACAAAGCTGGCATCAAAGAAGGTGATGTGATTACCCGCGTGAATGACAAAGAAGTGAAAAGTGTAGATGAAGTAAGCAGGGAAGTGAGACAAAGTCGCGACAAGACTTCTATAAGCATGCAGGTACAGCGGAAGGGTAAAACCCAGAATATTGAAGTGAAAATCCCCCGCAGGTTAAAAACCGCTGACCTGTAATTGCGGAATTTCTGTTCTGTTTACTCCTTCTTTATGCAAAACCAAAAATAGCCCGGGCACCAAGTCCGGGCTATTTTCTTTCCCCTCCCCACTCATAACCCATAACCCGTAACTCATAACCCATAACTCTAAACTTTGAACTCATTGCCCTTTGCCCATTGCCAATTGCCAATTCCCCTCACTCTCCCCACCAAACGTTATCAGAATGTGAAATTACCCCCAACCATAAACCATAAACTATAAACCCCCAACCACAAACTCCCTCCTCCATTTTCCAAATCATCTATTTTTGCCGCAATGAGTATTTATCAGCAGTACGAAATAGTTGTTGGGCTGGAGGTGCATGCCCAATTGACAACCCAGACCAAACTTTTCTGTAGCGACAGCACTTTGTTTGGAGAAGAACCCAATACGCAGGTAAGTGTTATTTCCCTGGCTCATCCCGGCACTTTACCCAAAATGAACAAGGAAGCTATTGATTTGGCCATCCGGCTAGGTCTGGCCTGCAATTGCGAAATTGTACGCAACAACTATTTTGCCCGCAAAAACTATTTTTACCCCGATCTACCCAAAGGGTACCAGATATCTCAACATACAGCTCCCATCTGCCGCAATGGCTACCTGGAAGTTGTAGTTGGTAAAGAGATAAAAAAAGTACGCCTCAACCGCATACATATTGAAGAAGACGCCGGAAAGAGCGTTCATGATATTGATGAAAAATATACAAGTGTAGATATCAACAGGGCCGGTATCCCCCTGCTGGAAATCGTTACAGAACCCGACATCCGCAGCAGTGAAGAAGCTTATGCTTATGTAACAGAATTGCGCAATTTGGTTCGCTACCTGGGTGTTTGCGACGGTAACATGGAACAGGGCCGCCTTCGTTGCGATGTAAATATTTCAGTGCGCAAAAAAGGTGAGGAAAAACTGGGTACAAAGGTGGAGATCAAAAACCTTAACTCTATTCGCTTCATCAAAAAAGCCATTGAGACCGAAAGCAAGCGGTTGGTGGATATTATCGAAAGCGGAAAAGAAGTGTTGCAGCAAACCCGTGGCTTCGACGAGACTACCAGTACTACCTACCCCATCCGCACAAAAGAAGATGCAGACGACTACCGTTATTTTGCCGATCCTGACCTGCCGCCTTTCCTCATCACCGATGAAATGATCGAAGCGGTTGCACAGAAAATGCCGCCTTCTCAAAAGCAAAGGGTACAAACATTAATAGATAGCTTCGGCCTGTCAAACTATGATGCCTCCCGATTGGCAGGCGACGTTGAATTAGAAGCCTATTTCAAAAAGATCATTACACATACCTCCAACTTCAAAGCTGCTGCGAATTGGGTATTAAACCCCATTAAAAATTGGTTGGCAGAAAATGAGCTTTCCGTTGACGAGCTGACCGTTCCGCCGGCTTCCATCGCAGAAATGATAAGCCTGATCGATGAAAAAAAGATCACTTATGGCATAGCGGTACAAAAAATTCTACCAGCTTTGTTAAAAAATGGCTCTCTGGATGTGGAAAAGTTCGTTCAGGAAAACAATTTGCTGTTGAGTGATAACAGCAGTGAATTGGAAACATGGATCAATGCCGTTCTGGAGAAACACCCGCAAAAAGTAACCGAATTCAAGAAAGGCAAAAAAGGCCTGATCGGTTTCTTTGTTGGAGAAGCCATGAAACTGGCCAAAGGAAAAGCCGATGCCAAACTGATAACAGAAAAGTTTACCGAAAAACTGAAACAAGCCTAGAAAAAACCCGTAACCCATAACTCATAACTCGTAACTAAATGCGTACACTCATTTATAGCTCTCTCGCACTACTATTGGCAGCTTGCAACAACAACAAACAGTCTGCTTTTGAAGTAGAAGGCAGTATCAAAAATGCAAATGCCCAAACAGTTTACCTGGAAGAAGCTTCCATAGGCTCCTTTCGCCCGGTGATCGTTGATTCTGCAAAGCTGGATAATAATGGAAAATTCAAATTGGATGCCCTTTCAAGGGAAGAAACCATTTACAATCTTCGCTTGGATGAAAGTGTATATCCAGTCGTTTCCTTTATCAACGACAGTAAACACATTACCATCAATGCCGATTTAACAAGTAAAGAAATTTATACAGTCAAAGGCTCACGGGCAAGCGAGGAGTTGAAGGACTTCTTGTCTGTTAGTGGTGAAAAGCTGCGCTCTATTTACAATACCAACCGCGCTATCGACAGTCTGCAGAAGGCTGCGGTTAGTGACAGTATCATAGGACTTCAGATTGCTGAAAGATCTGCAGCGGGTACCGAACTGAAAAGATATACGGCCAACTTTATCAGCAAAAGCAAAAGCGCAGCTTTAAGTGTCTTTGCCTTGGGTACTTTCCAAAGTATGGCTTCCAATCCAGCCTTTAACATAGATGGATTCTCTGGCGAAGAAGTACAAAAACTGGTCAGCCAGACGGCAACTAAATTTCCTGATCACCAGGGTATTGCCGCTATCAATAAGAGCGTTCAGGCCGAACAGCAAAAAGCACAAAGTGCTGCGGCTGCAAGTCTCCTGAACAAGCCGGCTCCCGACTTTACCTTGCCCGATGTGAACGGAAATCCTGTTTCTCTTTCCTCCTACAAAGGCAAATATGTATTGGTCGATTTCTGGGCAAGCTGGTGCCGCCCCTGCCGTATGGAAAATCCTAATGTGGTACAGGCATATAATAAATTCAGGGACAAAAATTTCACGGTTCTGGGTGTTTCACTCGACAGACCCGATGGTAAAGATGCTTGGATCAAAGCCATCAAAGACGACAAACTCGACTGGACCCACGTCAGCGACCTGAAATTCTGGGAGAGTATTGTGGTGTCCCTTTACCGCTTCGAAGGCATTCCCTACAACATCCTCGTAGACCCTTCCGGCACCATCATAGCCGAAAGCCTACGTGGCCCAGACCTGGAGAAAAAATTGGCAGAAGTTCTGAAATAAGTTTATGGTTTATTGTTGCCTTGACTGTTGAAAAAGTATTCCTGGTTTTTGATTCTTACCTGCCAGAAAAGAACGTTCAACATGTTACGATAACAATAAACCATAAACAATAAACCATAAACTCCCCTAGCTCATCATTTCCCTCAATACTGGTAATGTTTTTAGACTGCCGAACTCCGAAATATGGAGGGCATAATATTGTTCATAGGCACTCAACAGTCTTCTTCTAAACTCCTGGTTCAGTTGTAGGTCTTCCAGTTCTGCAGGGTTCATTACTTTTAAGATATAGGAAGTAACCTCAGCCGATTTGTCTTCCAGATAATTGGAATGTTCCGGTTGTCCGGATACGAAAACGCCTTCCTGAAGGTCAAGATAAGGGTGCTCATCAGAAAACTCGTCACTGATTCTAAAGCCAAAAAAAACAGCCAGGTGAAGCGCAAAGAACAGTGGGAAATTAGCCGTAACGGTTAAGGAAGCATTGTCCAAATGCAATAAAGCGTCTTCAATAAAATAAAATAGATCAGCATTAGGTTCTGGCTCTTTCAGGCATTTGTTCAGCAATTCCATCATAAAAAGCGAAACGGCATTTTTGGGCACGTCAGAATAAATGTGCTGGTACAAATGCGCCCATTTGAACTCCCTGATCCGCTGCAGGTTGTTAGTTTCATTGTGATACACCACCATATCCAGTATAGACGCTGGTTGGAACATACTGGCCTTCGGACTGCTCCTTTTAGTAGCCATCCGCACACCATTCACCATATAGGATTGCAGCCCGAAAAGTTCTGTATATATGGAAACAACCAGGCTGGTCTCTCCAAATTTTACGTTCCTTAAAACAATTCCTCTGGTTTTATG
>CBKWHA010000251.1:0-7699 GCA_966674115.1 uncultured Chitinophagaceae bacterium | reverse complement strand
CTCTTTATAAAAGAATGTAATGGCAGACTTTTCCTTTTCGGTTAAATCCAACGCTAAAAACGGTTCATCAAACTGAACCCACTCAACCTGCTGTGCTTGCAGTTGTTTCAGGATTTCAATATATACGGGCAGCAGGTTTTTAATAAGATCTATACGCTCAAACCCTGCATCTTTCTCTTTACCCAGCATCAGATAAGAAACAGCTCCAATGACAACAGGCTTGGTGGTTATTCCTGCATCTTTGGCTTCGGTAAACTCCTGAATAATTTTGTTAGAGTACAATAGGAACTTCTGATCTTTCCGGAACTCCGGAACAATATAATGGTAGTTGGTATCAAACCATTTGGTCATTTCCATGGCAGTAATATCCAATCCATCTCGTTGATAACCCCTTGCCATTGCAAAATAGAGATCTAGTTTAGAATGGTTCTTACTCAATACAATTTCATGATAACGTTCCGGAATGGCTCCTACAGTAAGCGTCATATCCAATACCTGGTCATAAAAGGAAAAGTCGTTCGAAGGGATCAGGTCAATACCTGCATCTTTTTGCAATTGCCAGTTTTGCATGCGGATATTTCTTCCTGCTTCTAACAGTTCTTCTACGGATGTTTTGCCCGACCAATACAGTTCACAGGCTTTTTTGAGTTCTCTGTTGCTACCAATGCGCGGGTAGCCAAGATTGTGCGTTTGCATCTCTTTTAACTTTAAATGATAAAACAATGAGTTAAAAGCTCTTTTGCTGAACTTCACAATGCTTTGCAGTAATGAATGGTAAGAAAGACGATACATCCAAATAGAGGAACAGAACACCTGGCACAAAGACCTGTGCTGAATGTATCAAACTGACTATAGGCTTCAACCCGCGAAAGCATTGTCAATTCGGAACAGGCAGGTCTCCTGACTTGTAACATTTTACCGTCCTTCCCGCTTTCAGCAGTGGACATAACTGGTAAAACCTTTTGTGTTACTTACAGTTGCGCGACAGTTCGTGATTTGCACACGATTCCCTATTAATGCACACCCAAGTGCAACCTTTTCCGGTTGATAAAGAAATAAAGGAAAGAACTTAACGGCAACAAAAGTATAGATATTTACATCACGTTCTACAAACGTTACCATAATAATGTTACTCCAAAACCTTCGCTCAACTAAGCTCTATCCTGTAAACAAAGAAGTCCATATCTGGTAGCTGTTTTACAAATCCGATTGTCTCGTAAAGGCGTTGAGCAGTGTAATTATCAACCGCTGTTTCCAATTGAACAAACCCTGCCTGGTTGTCCTTAGCAAATTGCATGGCTGTCCGGATCAACTTTTCGCCTATGCCTTTCTTTCTATGTTCAGACTCTACGTACAAATCATTTAATATCCAATTCTTAAGCGCTCGAAGGGATGTATATTTCGGATATAATTGAGTGAAGCCAATAGGAATCTCTTTTCCATTTTCCTGCTCAAGCGCTACAAAAATGATAGACTCATTATTTTCTAAACGTTCCTTGATAAATTTTTCTGCCAACTGCTTGTCTGAGGGTTGTTTATAGAACATCCTGTACTTATCAAACAAATCCACTACCAAATGCCGTTCCGTGTTATCGATTCTTTTAATGTCCATTTTATATGTTTATATGAGTTAATTTTTCCGAAATTTCAATTATTCCCATCAATACATGCAAAATAATATTTTTTAACTACGGCAAATGATCTTCGCCTAAATCCCTCCTTAGACCCTAACCAGCCTTAACAGAAGGGTTGGGAAATGTGTCTTTATCTTTGACCCATGGTATCTACTGCAGAACTCTATAACGACTATCGAACCAAAATGCAGCGTATTGCCGACATACGCTTTGCCAACGCTGTATTGCAATGGGATCAGGAAACTAACCTTCCACCCAAAGGTGCAGCTTTCCGTGGCCGCCAGATCAGCACCCTCTCTGAGCTGGCCCACCAGATGTTCAGCGAAGAAAGCCTGGGAAGCACCCTGCAGGAACTCCTTGCCCGCCAGGAACTCACCGAACATGAACGGCGCAACGTAGAACTTACCTGGGAAGACTATGCGAAAAATAAAAAGTACACTTCCGTTTTCGTGCGCAAGCTATCCGAACAAACCAATAAGGCATTTCATTCCTGGATCGAATCGCGCAAGCAAAATGCCTTTGCCGTTTTTGAGCAAGACCTCGATGCCCTGGTGCAACTGAAAAAAGAAGAAACTGACATCCTTGGCTATGAAGGCCACCCCTACAATGCTCTGCTAAATGAGTTCGAAAAAGGTGCCACCGTTTCCCTGCTCGACCGCACCTTCAGCGGCTTGCTGCCCTCTCTTAAAGACCTGCTCGATCAAATAAAGGCAAAACCACAGGTAGAAGACACTTTCCTCTTCCAGCATTTCCCCCGCCAACAGCAGTGGGACTGGGGCATGCTCCTTATAAAAGAACTGAACTTCGACTTTGAAGCCGGCAGGCAAGATATTAGCGAACACCCTTTTAGCGTTTCTTTTTGTAACCAGGATGTACGCATCACCACCCGTATAGACGAAAACGACTTTGGCAACATGACCTGGAGTTGCATCCACGAAACTGGCCATGCTCTTTACGAGCAAGGCCTGCCCGCAGCCCAATACGGCCTGCCGCTTGGCGAAGCGTGCTCTTACAGTATGCACGAGTCGCAGTCAAGACTATGGGAAAATAATGTAGGCAGAGGCAGAAGTTTCTGGCAACATTACTACCCACAGTTACAAAAACATTTTCCTGACCAGTTGCATCCCATTAGCCTTGACGCTTTCTACAAAGGCATCAATAAAGTGCAGCCTTCCTTCATCCGCACCGAGGCCGATGAGATCACCTATCATTTCCACGTCTTTATCCGATACGAACTGGAAAAGCGGCTGATCGAGGGCAGCCTATCCACCCGCGATATCCCAGCTTTTTGGAATGAGCAATATCAAACCCAAATGGGCATTATCGTACCGGATGATAAAAAAGGCTGTCTGCAGGACGTACACTGGAGTCATGGAAGCTTTGGATATTTTCCCACCTATAGCCTTGGCAGCTTTTATGCTGCACAACTCTATGCAACAGCCAGGCAGCAGTTGGAAAATCTGGAAGCAAACCTGGCATCAGGAAATTCAGCTCCGCTTTTAGCCTGGCTGAGAAGTGAAATCCATTCCAAAGGCAGGCAATATACCAGCGAAGAACTATGTCAGAAAGTCACAGGAAAAACACTTGATTTTCAATATTTCATGGATTACCTATTGGATAAATACAAGCCAATTTATAACTTGTAAGAAAATTAGGTCGTGCATGAAGGGGTTGTTATTGGTCTTGTTATCGCTTTCCCTTGCTGGCTGTAAAAAGATAAAGGAAGATATACAGGAGCGATTGGCCATGGAGTTTATTACCAATGGCCGATGGAAAGTGGCTAGCTACCTTTCAGCCGGACAGGATAAAACAGCCGAATTAAGTGCTTACACCTTCCAGTTTAAAAGCAACAGAACGGTTGATGCACTAAAGTACGGCACCGTGGAAACAACCGGCACATGGGAAGAAAATCAGGCAAATAGAACAATTTTTTCTAATTTCACATCTGCTTCTTATCCATTGGTCCTTTTAAATGCTACTTGGACTGTTACCAACGGCAGCGAAACCTCCGTTACAGCCAAAGCAACTGTAAATGGTGAGAAAAGAAATTTAAGACTGGAAAAAAATTGAGAAAGGCTAATTATTCATGAAACAATATTTCCCTGATCCATATGTAAAAACTGCATGTTACCAGCTATGAACGACAGGTAAACTTACCCGTAACCCTAAACTCATAACTCGTAACCTCTAACATGTAAACCAAAGTTCAAGTAATCCTTAACCTTCTGAAACTGTGCTTTCTATATAAAAACAACCGAAGTTGAAAACCAAAACCTTATTTCTGACCCTATCGTCCTTGTTCGTAACCCTATGTTTGTGGGCCCAGAGCCCCATTGCTGATTTCACATCAAACGCTACCAACGGATGTGCACCAATAATCGTGAACTTCCAGGATAAATCCACTGGTAATGTAACTTCCTGGAAGTGGGATTTTGGCAATGGCTCCACCTCTACCAAGCAACATCCTTCCACATCTTATTTTACGGCAGGCACTTATTCTGTAACCCTCACCGTTTCCAACGCATCCGGAAGCAACACGGTTACCAAAACCGCTTTGATCACGGTTTATGACGGGCCTAAAATGGAATTCAAAGCAGACAAAACAACCAGTTGTGCGCCCGGCAGGATCCGGTTTACAGATATGTCCACACCATCTCCAGGTACGGTAAATACCAGTTGGCTGTGGGACTTTGGCGATGGAACCGTATCAACAGAGCAAAACCCGCTGCATGTGTACAGATCAACAGGTAAGTTTACCGTCTTTTTAAAGATCACCAACGATAAGGGCTGCTCTAAAATGCTTTCCAAGCCCAACTACATCACCGTTACTCCAGGTGTTGTGCCTAAGTTTACCAATACCCAACCTACCGTTTGTAGTGCACCGGCAGCGATCAATTTCACTAACAGTTCTACTGGCCCGGCCGCCTTGTCTCATACCTGGCTCTTTGGCGATGGCGCATCAGCCCAAACTACAAACGCAACGCATACATACAACCAAAATAACACATACCCGGTTTCTCTGATTGTCAGCAGCAGCCAGGGTTGTCTCGATACACTTACTAAGTCCAATGCTGTAGTTGTAGGCGGTATTACAACTAACTTTTCCGTTGACGATGTACTATGTGCCACAAACAGTGTCAGCTTCAAAAATGCTTCCTCTCCGGCCCCTAGAAGTTCCAGGTGGGAATTTCCCGATGGCACCACTTCCCCGGCAATAAACCCTTCCAAAACTTTTCAAACTGCAGGATCCTATGTAGTAAAGCTTATTAATCAATACACAAATTGTAAGGACTCTGTCACCAAAACCATAAATATCTCGGCAAAGCCAGTCGTTAGCTTTACATCAACAGATTCTGTGAAATGTAATATTCCTGCAACAGTAAACTTCCAGAACAAAACCGACCAAGCCGTTTCTTATTTATGGGTATTTGGCGATGGGGACTCTTCTACGGCAACCAATCCATCGCACACCTATGTAGATTCCGGTTTCTTTAAAGTTAATCTGGTAGCAACAAATGCCGCCGGCTGTATCGACTCTTTATCAAAAGAGTCTTTTGTAAAGATCAAAAAACCCGTCATCAGCTTCAAAAACCTCCCGGTAAGAGGCTGCCTTCCGTATACATTAACCCCTGTTGCTGATATACAAACCCAAGACCAGGTACAAACTTATCAATGGGATTTTGGTGATGGAAGTACCGCTACAGGTCAATCCCCCAGTCACACATATACCACGCAAGGCTCATATACAGTGAAGCTTACCATTACAACCAGTACCGGTTGCACCGAAACGATCTCACTGCCCAATGCCGTAAGGGTAGGTACCAAACCGAAAGCCGACTTTACCGTCAATGCTACAGATGTTTGTGCCAGTACTACCGTCCAGTTCACCAATAAATCTCCTGAACCGACCGATGAATATTTTTGGTTTTTTAGTGATGGAGGATCATCCAGAAATGAAAACCCAAGATACCAGTTTGTTAAAACCGGCAGTATGAATGTAACCTTCATTGCTGTCAACAGTGGTTGTGGAGATACTCTCTCTAAGAATGCCCTCATTAATGTTAAACCGCCTATTTCTAAATTTACATTCAAGCCTGATTGTATCCAGCGATTGAAATTCACATTTACTGATGAATCAGTTGATGCGGATTCCTGGACATGGAATTTTGGCGATAACACGCCTACAGTTAACGGTCAAGATCCAGGCCCACACACTTTTCCAGCCAGAGGCACATACAATGTATCTTTGACGACTAAAAATGGATCCTGCTCATATACACAAACAAACACCGTAAGAATTGTTGACCAGACACCAAGTTTTACAGCTTCATCCCGAGTAGGCTGTAAAACGTTCACACCTAGGTTCACAGCTACAAGCCCAGTTAGTGTTAACGCGTATACTTGGTTTTTCGGTGATGGAAAAACTGGTGGTGGACGCACACCAGCTAATGCTTACACGAAGGCAGGCTCCTATACCGTAAAACTGATCACAACCGATATCTATGGCTGTAAAGATTCAACCGAAGAGGACAACTTCATCACGGTAACCGGGCCTACCGCCGGTTTTAGCAGTATCACAAACCGTGGCTGTAAAGGCCTCACTACCAGCTTCCTGGACACCTCAAAAACAGACGGAACCAGTTCAATTGTAAGCTGGAATTGGAGCTTTGGCGACAATAGCAGCCAGTCAACCGAAGCAAACCCTTCACACAAATACGATACAACCGGATCTTTCCATGTGAAGTTGGTGGTGCAGGATGCAGCTGGTTGTACGGACAGCCTCACAAAAAATAATTATGTTCAGGTATCTACCATCAAAGCGGCCTGGACTGCCGTAAAAGAATCCTGCCCTAATGCCAATGTCGCTTTCAACAATACAACACCGGGAACATATACCAGCACATGGGACTTTGGGGACAGTACTGCGCTTTCCTCGATTAAATCGCCAACACATGCTTATGCTGATACAGGTTTGTACACCATTAAGCTCAAAGTTCGAGACAACATTGGCTGTGAAGACTCATTAACCCGGACAGATTATCTGCGTATATCCAAACCCGTAGCAAGTTTTACCGCCAACAACATGACATCTTTCTGTACACCTTTTGAAGCCAAATTCACCAATACATCATATTACTATACTTCTCATTTATGGACCTTCCAGACAGGTACTTCAACAGAAAAAAACCCGGTTTCTTACTACACGCAAACTGGTGAATACACCATTAAACTGGAAGTCACCAGTCCCGGAGGTTGCAAGGACGATACTACTCAGATCCTGAGAGTTAAAAATGCCTCAGAAGGCAAGGTTACTTACGATCCCTTGGTTGCATGTACGCCTGCAGAGGTAAACTTCGAAGCCTTCGAGCCCATAAATGCTAAATTCACATGGGATTTCGGTGATGGAAATATTATTGATACATCAGCTAATAAGATTTTACATACCTACAATGATTTTGGAAAGTATCTTCCCAAAGTGATCCTTGAAGAGCAGTGCATTATCCCCTTGGTAGGCCAGGATACCATCAGGATATTTGGTGTGGATGCCAAATTCCTGGTAGATAAAAAACTACTTTGCGATTCTGGTAATGTGGCCTTTACAGATTCCTCTGTATTTAATTCACCCATCACATCTTATAAATGGAATTTTGGCGACGGTCAACTTTCCAGCCAGAAAAATCCGGTTCATTTTTATAAACAAACCGGAAGTTATTCAGTAAGATTAGATGTTATGACCCAGGCAGGTTGTCCGGACTCTGCTTTCTTCTCTACAGTGAAAGTGGTGCAAAGCCCTCAATTTGATATTGCAGGCGATACTTCGATCTGTTTGAACGAACGGGTTCAGTATACAGGCCAGCTTATTAAACAAGACACTTCTACAGTCAGATGGCTATGGCAGTTTCCCAATGGAAGGATTTCCACGCTTCAGAATCCTGAGCTGCAATTATTCCCGGCAACAGGCGCCTACCAGATAAGAACCTATACCATTAACAGCAGTGGATGTACAGATTCAGCCTTTTTGCCACTCCATATACATCCATTACCAACAGTAAACGTACCGGCTG
>CBKWHA010000250.1:0-7752 GCA_966674115.1 uncultured Chitinophagaceae bacterium | reverse complement strand
ATGTCTTCCTGGCTACTTTTTCATTTGATGGGTATTTATCCCAATGCCGGCCAATCTTATTACCTCATCAACTCGCCTGCATTTAAAAAGACAGTTATGCACCAGGAGCATGGAAAAGACCTTATCATTAAAGCACCAAAGCTGTCGGCTAAAAATATTTACATTCAATCAGCAACGTTGAATGGCAAACCCTTTCACCAGTCCTGGATTGAACATGAAGACATAACAGCAGGTGGGGAATTGTTTTTGGAAATGGGTGATAAACCATCATCTTGGGGAAGAACCATTTTGCCTCCGTCATTATCAACAACCAACAAATTGAGAGAATATTGAATAGTACAACAACAATGCATTATAATGCCTTATCCTGTATTTTTTTATCAGGATTGATGTTTTTGTTATGTAATAAAACTTTAGGCCAGCATTTGCAATATGTACAACCACTATCTGGTACTGCAGCAAGTACAACTCCTGCTGCATTGAAACATGGTGAAGGAACAGAACATAACGCTAATACAATTCCTGCTGTGGGATTACCTTTTGCAATGACGCAATGGACTCCTGAAACCCGGTTAACAGAAACAAAGTGTATTCCTCCCTATTTCTTTAAAGATAGCATGCTCTCAGGTTTTCGTGGTACACATTGGCTGAGCGGCTCTTGTACTCAGGATTATGGAAGTTTTACTATAATGCCTGTTACTGGTAAACTAAAAACAAATGCTGCAGAATATAAGGTTCCTTTTTCCCATAAAAATGAAATTACTACACCTGCGTATTATAAGGTTGACCTTCCTTCCTCCCATCTGTCAGTTGAAATGACAGCAACTGCAAGGTGTGGTTTTATGCAATTTACCATGCAGGAAACTGATAGCCTGTTCCTGGTGATAAGGCCGAATAGTGATGAGCAGGCAGGCTTTGTAAAATTTGATAAAGAGAAAGGCGAAGTTTGGGGCTATAACCCTGTTCATCGTATTTACCAGGGTTGGGGAGAACCTGCAGGTTTTAATGGATACTTTTTCATCAAGTTTGAGAAGAGGATAAGTTCATGTGGAGTATTCAATGCATCTTGTATTGTGCATAATGATAGCATAAGCAATCAAAAAGATATTGGAGCATTTGCAGGTTTTAAATTGAATAAGGGAGAGCGATTGCAAATACGTATTGGAACATCGTTTTGCAGTATAGAAGGAGCAAAAAGAAATTTACAGGAGGAGATACCAATATGGAATTTTGAATCAGTAGTTGTATCAGCACAAAATAAATGGGAAAAAGCATTAGGACAAATCAGCGTAGAAACATCTAATGACAAAGACAAACGTATCTTTTATACGGCAATGTATCATGCTATGCAACATCCCAGGCTCTTTAGCGATGTTGATGGTATGTATCCAAAGTTTTCGGGCAATTACGAATTGAAGAAAATGACAGATGGAAATTATTATGATGATTTCTCCATGTGGGATACCTATCGTGCTCAATTGCCTTTGCTTGAAATTTTGCAACCATCCTTAGTGAACAACTTTGTTCAATCGATGATCTTAAAAGGACAACAGGGTGGATGGTTACCTATATTCCCATGTTGGAACAGTTATACTGCTGCGATGATTGGCGATCATGTTACTGCATTCATTGCATCTGCTTATGCTAAGGGTATTCGTAATTATAATGTTGAAGAAGCTTACAGGTTAATGCGCCAAAACGCATTTAATGTCGCCTCAAAGAGCGATTATATCAACGGCAAAGGCCGCAGAGCTTTACCTTCTTATATAAAGTATGGTTACATTCCCATGGAAGATAGTGTGCAGGACGCACATCATAAAAAGGAACAGGTAAGCCGTACCCTCGAATATGCTTATGATGATTATGCTTTGTCTATTGTGGCAAAAGGTCTGGGAAAATTAAATGACTATAAGGCATTGCAGAAAAGAGCCGCTAACTACCGTAATGTTTTTGATCGGTCTGTTGGTTTAGTCAGGGGCAGGTATGCCACAGGTAAATGGTATGACCCTTATTGGCCTGATCACCGGGAATCCTATATAACAGAAGGCACGCCACGGCAGTATACCTTTTATGTTCCTCACGATGTTAAAGGGTTATCTAATTTATTGGGAGGAACCAAAGCAATGGAAAATGCATTGGACAGCTTATTTCAAAAGAATGAATACTGGCATGGAAACGAACCGGGACATCAAATTCCGTTCCTATATAATTACACGACCTCCCCATGGAAAACACAAAAAGTAGTTAGAAATATATTGGCTGAAGAATACAGTGATGGACCTGGTGGCTTGAGTGGAAATGATGATGCAGGACAAATGAGTGCATGGTATATTTTTGCAGCATTAGGTTTTTACCCTGTAGACCCTGTTAGCGGGAATTATGAAATTTGCTCACCGATCTTTGATAAAATTACTTTAGCCTTGGAAGGCAATAAGAAATTAGAGATCATATGTCATAAAAAAGCTCCGGATGCTATTTATATAGGTAAGGTGAACTGGAATGGTAAACCATATACTAAAAGTTTTCTTCAATATAAGGATATAATGAAAGGTGGTAAGCTGGAAATTTATTTACAATCAAAGCCTTGAATATTTATAGAATTGTTATGATCAATAAATAAATTGTAATTTGTACATTTATTGCGTTTTAACTAGATAACATTTACAACTCAATGTAATAATTACACCAGATAATGAATTCTCTATCAAGACTGTTGTTCATTGCCTCGTTATCTCTTGGATGTTTCATGGGTTCAGTTCATGCCCAAACATCTGTAGCTGCCAGGACCTCTGTTACCAAAAGTAATTTTCACCAATGGGCGGCCACTCCGCCTATGGGATGGAATAGCTGGGATTGCTTTGGTCCTACTGTAGTGGAAAGCGAAGTGAAGGCCAATGCTGATTACATGGCAAAATACTTAAAGCCTTATGGCTGGAATTATGTAGTAGTTGACATCCGCTGGTACGTAGCCAATGATAAGGCACATGGCTATAATGAAAAAGATCCTCAGTTTGCCATTGATGAATATGGAAGATTTGTGCCTGCCGTCAACCGCTTTCCTTCTGCTGCTAATGGCAAGGGCTTTAAACCACTGGCCGATTATATCCACAGCAAAGGTTTGAAATTCGGCATCCACATCATGCGGGGCATTCCTGTAGAAGCCGTTAAGCGCAACATGCCCATTAAAGGCAGTAAAGCCAGAGCAAAAGATGTTTATTCAGAAAAGGACCAGTGCCGCTGGTTAAGGGATATGTACACAGTATTAGGAGGCAGAGAGGGCGCACAGGAGTACTACAACTCCCTCTTTGAACTTTATGCATCCTGGGGGCTAGATTTCGTAAAAGTAGACGACCTTTCCTCCCCCATTTACCACCAGGCAGAAGTGGAAATGATCCGCAAAGCCATTGACCGTACAGGCCGCAAAATAGTACTCAGTACTTCTCCCGGCGAAACACCTATTGATCATGCAGATCATGTACAACAAAATGCAAACATGTGGCGTACTGTTGGCGACTTCTGGGATAGTTGGGGGCAACTCAAAGAACATTTTGCCGTATTTAAACGCTGGAATCCATACAGAAAGGAAGGTGCATGGCCCGATGGCGATATGTTGCCGCTTGGTCATATTGGCATCCGGGCAGAAAGAGGAGGCGACCGCATGAGTGCTTTTACCAAAGATGAACAATATACACTCATGACCTTGTGGTCTATTTTCCGTTCACCACTGATGTTTGGGGGGCATTTACCCGATAACGATCCTTTTACCCTCTCGTTGCTTACCAATAAGGATGTACTCGACATAGTAAAATACAGCCGGAACAATAAAGAATTGTTCAACAACAATGACCTGGTAGCATGGATAGCTGACGATCCAAAGACAGGAGATAAATACCTGGCACTGTTCAATGCACAGGATCAACAGGAAATAGTAGAAGAAAAGGCAGTCTGGTCTAGTGGTATCATCAACAGGGAAACACCTGGACAAAGCAAGATGATAGATATCGATATTACCGGGGCAAAGAAATTGTACCTGGCGGTGAGTGATGCAGGAGATAACACAGATTGGGACCATGGTGACTGGATTGCACCCACCTTATATAAAAGCTCGGACTCTCTTTCCTTAACTGATCTAAAATGGGTAAAAGCCAAAGCCGGATGGGGACGGCCAGCAGTAAATAAAAGTGTATCAGGCAATGACCTGATTGTGAATGATCAAAAGTTTGACAATGGCATTGGCACACATTCCAATTCCCTTATTGAATTCGATTTACCGGAAGGGTATACCCGCTTCAAAGCAATGGTGGGTTTGGACAAAGCATGTGTAGTTCAGAATACCGGAGCAACAGTGAAGTTTATGGTTTTCACCCAGAACCCTTCCGGCCCTATGCCTGCCGACTCTGTTCAAATAGCAGTGCAGTTAAAAGATCTTGGTTTTAACTCACCATGCATAGTAAAAGATCTCTGGACTGGAAAGAAGGTAGGCCTATTCACCGGCGAGTTTGCCCCTTACATCAAACGCCATGGTGCCGGTTTATACAGGATCACACCACAAAAGAAAAAATAAGTGCAATAACTTTTTTATCATCATAACAATTTCAATCTTGCCGCTTTGTTCCTGATCAAATTGATATATTCCTCTTTCAGGTTTTCAGACAAAAAACTATGAGGTATAAACTGCAACCATTTTTCAATGCTATCTGTGAACTTCTGGTAAATATTTCCTATTGCTTTTCCATCGAGGATTTTAAATGATGTCATTACGGTATCGAAGTCCTTTCTTCCTAATTTTCTTTTTTTACCATTAAGATTCAGTGCCAATTCCTCTGTGTCACCTTTTACAACTAAGGCTGAGGCAACCATATCATAGGCAGGAGCCAATACATATCCGATACCTGGTTGTTTGATCAAAGAAAAATTTTTTAAATGCATATCTGCGTTGCCTGTCCCGCATAAAAGCATTAGCTTTTCTCATTTATCAGCATTTGACGGTTTATTGGAACTGGACCCAATTCATATCCAAACAATTTGAGAACCTGGTTCACTTTATCCATCCGCAATGTAGTTTTACCTTGTTCCAGTTCTCTTATAAATCGAAGCCCTACACCTGCTTTTGCAGCAAGTTCCGGTTGTGTCAGGTTAGCCAACTTTCTTTTTTCTTTTAAAAATAAAGGTAAAGTCAATCCATATTGAGCCATATTATACCCTTTGAGGTATAAAAATAATAAATATTAGTATAAATGCCACCGAAAGGGTATAATTTATAGATATACAATGTATGGCATACCCGAAAGGGTATAAAGCGGCTATCTATATGGCCTTATTACTAAGGATTCAAATCCAAAATAATTATAGTATATCGTCATCAAAAACATTGTCTTTTCGAATATAGAATCAAATAGCCTCTTTCTCCTCGGTCCTTGGCTTTACTCTTTGATACTGTTCCAAAGTCTTCCCTAGCCTTTTCCTCAACCTCCCTTCTAAAAGCCTTGGCGCCAATACTTTGATGCATTCTCCAAAACCCAAGATCTCTCTTTCCAATTCAAAATTCAGCACCACATCAATCCTGATGATAATACCCGTCTCATCTTCTTTTAACAATGTTTGAGAATGGTGCAGTGGCTTGGTAAGCACATAAGGTGCATTTGCTTTGTCTACAAATAAGATCACCTTATGTGCCCGGTCTTTTTCCGTTTTGGTTACACCAATCAGATCACTGAAGTAACACTCAAAGTCAACGCCATCATAGGTAATGAATTTTTCCTTACTCAACTCTTGAAACTCTATGATCCTGTCCAAGGCAAGTGTGCATAAATATTTTCCTTTTTTCTCTTTACAGATCAGGAACCACCGATTGCGGTATTCTTTCAGTAAATAGGGATAATAAATTTTCTGCTGTGGCTTAATGGCCCTAAACGACTTGTACTCAATCAATAATGGCTTTCTATGCAGGATTGCTTGGTATAAGGGATTGATATGTTCCAAACCCTTAAGCTGCCGGTTGTCTTCAAGTTGTATGCAGGTTCTTCCCTGATGGGTTGATTTATATAAATTATTTTCAAGCCGGGCAATCATATCGCTCATTTCATCAAAATAGCTGAAGCCATTCAACTGTTTGAGCACGCCAACAATTTCTTTCATCTTTTCAACATCCGCGCTATTGAGTGGCGCATTGGTTATGCTGTATTCCGGATCGCTGTAGGTATAAAACTTTTTATCCTTGATGACAATAGGTGCATTGTAGCCAAGCTTGTTACTGCGCATCATTTGGATATCGGCCTGTATGGTTCGTTTGCTTACACCTGTTGTAATACCTTCGCAATCATACAACACATCACCCACTTTTTCTATCAGATCATCGAGTGTCCACTTACGTTGCCGGTTTCTGAGACATTCATCAATGGTTTTATAACGGATCAGCGCCAGTTTGTTTACAGACATACAGTTAGTTTTCTCAACTAAAATAATATTTGATTTTGTTACTACGCAATGGATTTGCGCAGATCAATGAGTTTTTTGCTTATAAATTAGTTCTAATTTCTTTAACTATATGATTGTCAATGTATAATTAAAAAAATAAAAAAAGTTTCTATTGCGCAGGTACGCTGCATACTGCCACATGCATTTTTGTGGTGTCAGCAGGACAGGTCAAGGAGAAGTTACTTCAAACCAACACTAGGAATGTTAAGCAACTTTTTCAATTACCTGTCCTTGAAAAGAAGCAGTAGCTCAGTGGTAGAGCAATGAACAAATTTTTAAACTTACCGTCTTGGTCAATTCAAGCATACTTCAATCGGTAAAGTCTCTTCGGAGACTATTGGTTCGAATCCAAAGCGTTTGAAACTTACCGGGCGGTCAATTAAGAGTTACTTCCACTAAGGACTCATGGGTCGTTGGTTCGAATCCAACCTGCTTCGCGAAAACTGAGGTCAATGACCGCTTACTTCATCACCTTTTCCTGTCACGAAAAACAGCGGTCAAATTACCTGGTTCTAAACTGCAATTTTTATGAACGCATTATTAAAAGTAAGCCTGCGCAATCAGGCGATCTACATTCCGGATTCGGCTCTTACAAAAGAGCAAAAGACATTGACTGAAACAACTTGTCAGCTTGTAGCCTGTTTGGCAAAATCAGGTTATAGTGTTTCTGAGAATTTATTAGACACACTGAAAATGACTGCTCCTGGCTACCATGTAGAAATTTTCAATACAGTGCAGGATGTTTTAGGTCTGAAAAAGAATTGGACGCCACTGGTAAGGGGATGGAATATTCCTGCAGGGGAATCTGTTGCAGATCACATAATTACCTTCTTTGCCAATCTGTTTCAGGCAAATGGAACAAAGCTGCCTTGTGGGCACATTATTCCTCCTGGTACTTTTCCATTAGACAGGTATAATGGATGTCCGTTTTGTGGAACACCTTTTCAGTATGGTGCAATTGAGCATTTTAAGCAAGGGAGTAACATTAAATTGTTGGAGTTGTGGACAATCAAAGATGCAAGCGCATATTTAAGTGACCTGCTGACATCAAAAACTGCATTGGATGCAACACAAATAGACAGCTTGAAAATTCTGCTTTCCCATTTGGCTTTACCTGGTGTAGAAGTCCAAATAAAGGAAACCATAATGGTGGTAATTACAACATTGGTTGATCAGGGGAGGAGCGAAGAGGCACAGACCTTATTTACCTCGCCTACTGATATATTGCGTTACTTGTGGTACAGGCAAACTGGTTTTTTGCAAATCATAGAACCT
>CBKWHA010000249.1:0-7754 GCA_966674115.1 uncultured Chitinophagaceae bacterium | reverse complement strand
CGCCGCTATTACAAACACCTCCGTTTCCGGAATACTTGAGTGGACATTCTACTATTTCCGCAGCCTCAGCTTCTATACTAACGCATTTTTTTGGCAAAAATTTTCAATATACTGACTCGGTGGAAGTGAGATATGGATTGCCTCCCAGGAGTTTTAAGTCATTTAAGGAAGCGGCTGCGGAAGCTGCTATCAGTCGCTTTTACGGAGGAATTCATTTTATGGACGCTATAGACAATGGCATCACACAAGGAGAAAGAGTTGGAGAATTGGTGATCAAAAAAATAATTTGATTTCAAAACACTAATCTTTGAAACCTAAATTCTTTGCCCTTTTGTGTTGCCTGGCTGTTGTTGTATCCCACGCGCAACTGGAGCGATATAGTTTTTCACAGCCCAAAATGGGCTCGCCCTTTACTATTATTTTTTACGCAGCGGATTCAGCCCAGGCCAGCGATATTGCAAAACAATGTTTTTTGCTTGTTGATACACTCAATACTGTTTTCAGTGATTATATGCCTGAAAGCGAACTAAATCAATTATCGACAACTGCCGGCAAAGACAGCTTCGTACACGTATCCTCCCTGCTCTATGATATTTTGTTGAAAAGCCAGAGTGCCTGCAGGTTAAGCTTTCATCGTTTTGACATTACTGTAGGACCACTTACGCGATTGTGGCGCACGTCAAGAAGGGCCAAAGAATTCCCGGAAGCAGACGAAGTAGCAAAGGCAAAGGCAAGAACAGGGTGTCATCAATTGATCATTGATACCAACCTGCACCGCATCAAATTAATGCAGCCCGGTATGTTGTTGGATCTTGGTGGCATAGCCAAGGGATATGTGGCCCAGAAGATCATTGATTACCTGAAGTCAATGGGCGTACGGTCTTCCCTGGTAGATGCAGGCGGCGACCTGGTCGCTAGTGATGCACCACCCAATTCCAATGGCTGGCATGTAGGCGTAAACATTCCGGAAAGTACCGACAAACTGCTGCCCCGTTACTTATCAATTCGGAATAAAGCAGTAGCAACGTCCGGCGACATTTATCAATACATAGAACACAAAGGCAAACGTTATTCTCATATAATTGATCCCGAAACCGGTTATGGTGTTACCTTTCAAAGAAATGTAACCGTAATAGCTGGTGATGGTGCAGATGCAGACTGGCTTGCTTCTTCCTGTAGCATATTATCCATCAAGAACGCAAAGAAACTAGCCTTACGAAACGGTGCTGCCTTACTAATAACAACTATGCACAATGGCAAAATAAAATTCTATAGAACCAAAAATTTCGACAGCTTTTGGGGTGGAGAAGTAGAAAAATTTTATGCTAGTCATTTATACAATTAATTATATCTTCCTTAATAAAAGAACTCTTGTGAAAATTGTCTGCTTACTTGCTATTATGTTGCAATTTCAATATGTAATTGCCCAAACCACGGATACTTCCTTTCATGCCTATCAGCAAAACATACCCGGTACATCTTTGCAATTTACCATGATGCCTATACCAAGGGGCAGTTTCATTATTGGCAGCACAGATAAGGCTACCCTAAAGAATAAAGATGAACAACCAGCCCACACCATCAAGATTGATCCGTTCTGGATGGGCAGGTACGAGGTGACCTATGATGAATATGACGCCTTTGCTAAGGACGAAGCAACATCTCAAAACTCAGACGTTGATGCTATAACAAGACCAAGCCCTCCTTACTTAGACCTCACACTCGGGATGGGCAAGACCGGAGGCTTTCCTGCCAACAGTATGCAGCAGTATGGGGCCATTATGTATTGCCGTTGGCTTTACAAAAAAACCGGTATCTTTTACAGATTGCCCACGGAAGCCGAATGGGAGTATGCCTGCCGCGCCGGGTCAACCACAACCTTCCCTTTCGGAAACGATCCAAAGGAGTTGGACAAATATGCATGGTATGCTAAAAACAGTGATGGGCATTATCATGCCGTAGGACAACTACAGCCTAACCAGTGGGGCCTTTATGATATGTTGGGTAATGTGGGGGAGTGGACGCTGGATCAGTACGATGAAAACTTCTATGCAAGTTTAAATGATACTTCAGCTTTGCCTTTGCGCTTGCCAACAGCCAGGCACCCACGCACCGTTCGCGGCGGCACTTATATGGATGAAGCAAAGGATGTACGGAGTGCCAGGCGCCTGAAATCTGACCCTGTCTGGAATAGACGCGATCCTCAGATTCCTAAAAGCCGCTGGTGGAATGCCGATGCCCCCTTTATTGGTTTTCGCATCGTACGTCCCGTTAAACAACCCAGTGCAGAAGAAGCCGAAAAATTCTTTCAATTATATCTCAGTCGATAATATCAAACAAAAAACATCTTGCCATGAACCATGATCAAAAACACAACACTTCAAGAAGAGACTTTGTAAAACAAACTTCTATTGTAGCAGGCGGCATGCTGGCAATGCCAATTTTTTCAAAAGCCAACTTCTTTTCCGGTGCTGATGATACCATTAAGGTAGCCGTGATCGGTTGTGGCGGCCGCGGAACGGGTGCGGCCATGCAAGCCCTGTTAACTAAACAAAATGTAAAGCTGGTAGCTATGGCTGATGCCTTCAGGGACAGGCTGGATCAATGTTATCAAACACTGACTGCAGAAGATGCTACTGATGCTTCAGGAACTGTAAGTATCAAATCAAGGATAGACGTTCCTGAAGAAAGAAAATTCATAGGTTTCGATGCTTACCTGAAAGCCATTCCTTTGGCTGATGTTGTTATACTGACAACACCTCCCGGTTTCCGGCCTATCCATTTTGAAGAGGCCATCCGTCAAAACAAGCATGTGTTTATGGAGAAGCCCGTAGCAACCGATCCGGCGGGTGTTCAGAAAGTATTGGCTGCCGCAGAAATAGCAAAGCAGAAAAAGCTGAATGTTGTGGTTGGATTGCAGCGCCGTTATCAGAATTATTATCGTGAATTGTACAAATTAAAGGGCAAGATCGGTGATATTACTTCTGCGCAGGCATGGTGGAACAATGATGGTGTATGGGTTAGAGAGCGTAAGAACAATCAAACGGAAATGGAATACCAGATGCGTAACTGGTATTATTTTGTATGGCTTTGCGGAGATCATATTACAGAGCAGCATATTCATAACCTTGATGTGGTCAACTGGTTTAAAGGCTCCTACCCCATTAAAGCCCAAGGAATGGGCGGACGGCAGGTGCGCAAAGGAAAAAACCATGGCGAGATCTTCGACCATCACTACGTAGAATTCCACTATAGCGACGGAACTGTGCTCAATAGCCAATGCCGCCATATACCAGGAACCACGAGCCGCGTAGATGAACTGCTGATTGGTACCAAAGGAAAAATTCAATGTGATGCGGCCAAAATTATTGATCACAAAGGAAAGCTGCTTTTCCAGTTCGATAAGAAAACCGAAAACAATCCTTACCAGACCGAGCATGACGAGTTATTTGCAGCCATTGCAAAAGGAGAATATAAATTCGCCGACGCAGAAAACGGTGCCAAAAGTACCATGACCTCTATTATGGGCCGTATGGCTACTTACAGCGGTCAGCTAATTGAATGGGATAAAGCTCTGACCTCGGGAATCGATCTTCAGCCCAAGGTATACGACTGGAACGCCAAACCACCGGTGGTGCCAAACGAAGATGGATATTATCCCATTGCCATACCAGGGGTAACTAAATTTATGTAATACCAAGTACGAAGTACGAGGTTAGAGGTACGAAATATGAAGTAAAAACCTCTTGATGGTTGCGGGTTTCAACGCATACAATACCGTACCACCTAATTTAATTTAGTATGAGGCAGAACTTGTCTTTTCATATTTTATAGGCTAGATCTCTTGATTTTCTGTATCAGGAATGAGCACTCATAACAGGAAATAAAAATAAAGTACTTACTTTGTGTCCTGCAGACACATTGTTTGCCGCGTTTTCTGCATCATTCTACAAAAAATCAAATAGTATACAAAAATGAAAAGAATCGTTTTGCTTGCTTCCTTTTTATGTATTGTTTTTAGTATAGCAATTGCTCAAGAACTAAAATCACCAAGTGGCAAGTTCAATATGACCTTCGCTTTGCAAAGTGATGGATCTCCCACATATAGTTTAATCTATAAAGGAAAAGTTGTTGTTAAGCCCAGTAAAATGGGATTGGAATTGAAATATGAAGAGGCCAAAATGAAAGAAGGGGCAGAAGCTGATATGAAGCAAAAAACTGCCAATCCTAAGGCTTCTTTATTTGACAATTTTACCATTGTTGATACGAAGACATCCACCTTTGATGAAAGCTGGACACCTGTTTGGGGAGAAGTGAAAACCATCCGCAATCATTATAACGAGATGGCGGTTACCCTGCAACAAAAAGATACGGACAGAAGTATGATCATCCGGTTCCGGCTTTTCGATGACGGATTGGGATTTCGCTATGAGTTCCCTACACAGAAAAACCTGATCTACTTTGTGATCAAAGAAGAGCGCACACAGTTTGCTATGACTGGTGATCATACTGCGCTGTGGATACCCGGTGATTATGACACCCAAGAATACGATTATACCACTTCAAAGCTCTCTGAAATAAGGGGGTTGATGGATAAGGCCATCACACCCAATGCGTCACAAACACCTTTTTCTCCGACAGGGGTTCAAACCGCATTGATGATGAAGAGTGCCGATGGTTTGTATATCAATATACATGAAGCTGCGCTGATTAATTATGGTTGTATGCATTTGAATCTTAATGACACCAGTATGGTGTTTCAGTCGTGGCTGACACCGGATGCCAACGAAGATAAAGGATATATGCAGGCTCCATGTACCAGCCCCTGGAGAACTGTAATCGTAAGTGATGATGCCCGTGATATCCTGGCTTCGAAGATGATCTATAATTTAAATGAACCCTGTAAAATAAAAGAGACCTCGTGGATCAAACCCGTGAAGTATGTAGGTGTGTGGTGGGAAATGATCACCGGTAAGTCTACCTGGTCGTATACAGACGAATATCCATCCATTAAGCTTGGGAATACGGACTACTCTAAAGCAAAGCCAAATGGAAAACACGGTGCCACAACGGCCAATGTCAAAAAGTACATTGATTTTGCTGCTCAGCATAGATTTGACGGTGTGCTGGTAGAAGGCTGGAATGTTGGCTGGGAGGACTGGTTTGGCAATTCTAAAGATTATGTTTTTGATTTTGTTACGCCTTATCCCGATTTCAACGTTCAGGAATTGAGTGATTATGCACAATCAAAAGGTGTGAAACTGATCATGCACCATGAAACTTCCAGTTCTGTGCGTAATTATGAGCGGCATATAGATACAGGATACAAGTTTATGAAAAAGTATGGCTATGATGCTGTGAAAAGTGGATATGTTGGAGATATTCTACCCAGGGGTGAATACCACTATAGCCAGTGGATCAATAATCATTATCAATATGCTATTGAAAAGGCGGCTGAATATCAAATCATGGTCAACGCCCATGAGGCTGTGCGTCCAACCGGTATAGCCCGCACCTATCCCAATTTGATTGGCAATGAATCGGCGAGGGGAACTGAATACCAGGCCTTTGGTGGTTCCAGGCCCAATCATGTTACGATACTTCCGTTTACCCGCTTGTTGGGTGGGCCTATGGATTATACACCAGGCATTTTTGAAATGGATATTAGTAAGATCAATCCATCTAATAAATCGCATGTAAACAGTACTCTTGCCAATCAGTTGGCGTTGTATGTAACCATGTATAGCCCCTTGCAAATGGCTGCCGATCTTCCAGAAAATTATAACAGGTTTCCAGATGCCTTTCAGTTTATTAAGGATGTAGCCGTAGACTGGCAGGATAGTAAGTACCTGGAAGCAGAACCTGGGGTGTATGTTACCGTAGCCCGTAAAGCAAAAGAAACGGGGAAGTGGTTCTTAGGAAGTGTGAATGGAGATAATGCTCGTACTTCAACAATAACACTGGATTTTTTGGATGCCGGTAAAAAGTATGTAGCTACGATTTATGCGGATGCAAGGGATGCGCATTATAAAACAAAACCGCAAGCTTATGTGATCCGTAGAGTGGTGGTCAATAACAAATCGAAGTTGTCACAGTTTGTTGCACCGGGCGGAGGGTATGCTATCAGTTTTGAGGAATCAGATAAGAAATAAGAAAAGAATTAAGTATGTAAAAGGAATGAAACATCGTATGCCGTACTTTTTGTACAGTCTTACCCAGCGCCATAACAGGCTGTTGGTAAGGATATTAATTGCTCAAAATTGCTTTATGAAAAGAATAATCCACACAGTTGTATTTCTCCTGTTGCTTGTTACCTCGCATGCACAACAAAAACCGGTACGGTTAATTGTTCGTGGAGATGACATGGGCTATACGCATTCCGGTAATGAGGCGTTGATCAAATGTTATAAAGAAGGAATTGAAACATCTATTGAAGTGATTGTGCCTTCACCCTGGTTTCCGGAAGCGGTGAAACTGCTACAGCAAAATCCGGGCGTAGATGTGGGCATTCATTTGGCGCTTACCAGTGAATGGGATAATGTGAAATGGCGACCTTTATCGGATTGTCCCAGCCTTAGAGACAGTAATGGTTATTTCTATCCAATGGTCTTTCCCAACAAGAACTATCCTGGTCAATCCATAGCAGAGAATAAATGGAAGATAGAAGATATTGAAAAGGAGTTGCGGGCACAGATTGAAATGGCGCTGAAACATATACCCCACATCAGCCATATTTCCTCTCATATGGGTTGTACAGATTTGAATGAGGAAGTGAAGGCATTAACAAAAAAGCTGGCCAGGGAATACGGTATTGATATTGACCTTGAAGCGCATGGGGTACAATGGGTAGGCTATGATGGTCCTTCTAAGACCAGCGAGGAAAAAATACAAAGTTTCATCAACATGCTGGGCAAACTGGAAAAGGGCAAAACGTATTGGTTTATTGACCATCCCGGGCTGGATAATGAGGAGTTAAAAGCAGTATATCTTACCGGTTATGAGCATGTAGCCATGGACAGGCAAGGGGTAACGGATCTATTGACCAACAATAAGGTGAAGGAGGAGATTCGTACAAAAGGTATTCAACTGATCAGTTACCATGATCTTACCAACTCTTTACCCCGCAGCACACCTGAAGCAGAGAAAGTTTCTTCAAAAGGCATCAGTGATTATTTAAAAGCTGTAAAGGATAGTGGCCAGGAATTACATAGCCTGATGATCTTGCGTCATGGAAAAGTAGTGAGTGAGCATTGGTTTGGAGAACATGCTTCTCATAAAAGTCATGTGATGCACTCTGTGAGTAAAACCTTTACGGCGACGGCCATTGGTTTTGCTGTAGCAGAGCAACGGTTGAAGGTAACGGACAAGGTTATTTCATTTTTCCCGAATGATTTGCCGGAACAAATTTCTCCATATTTGGCTGAATTGGAGGTGCGTCATTTATTGACCATGTCTGTAGGCCATGACACTGATCCTACAGATAAATTGGATTCTCTCACCACTAACTGGGAACGCATGTTCTTGGCTACACCTATTGTACACAAGCCAGGAACCAAGTTTGTGTATAACAGTTTGGCTACCTATATGCTTGCTGCCATTGTACAAAAAGTAACGGGTGAAAAGTTGATTGATTATTTATATCCCCGTTTGTTAAAGCCTTTAGGCATTACAGGTGCAGAATGGTCAACCAGTCCTACAGGAGTGAATATAGGTGGATGGGGATTGTATATTAAGACAGAAGATATGGCCA
Source organism: uncultured Chitinophagaceae bacterium (assembly GCA_966674115.1). Classification (GTDB taxonomy): domain Bacteria; phylum Bacteroidota; class Bacteroidia; order Chitinophagales; family Chitinophagaceae; genus Flavisolibacter. The sequence continues at coordinate 4 of CBKWHA010000249.1, read as the reverse complement.
AGAT
>CBKWHA010000248.1:0-7775 GCA_966674115.1 uncultured Chitinophagaceae bacterium | reverse complement strand
TATTAGAAAGCAGGTCTGACTCTAAGTTAGCAAGGTTCAATCCTGCCTTTAAACCAAATTGTGTACGCGAAGCTGTAGAAGTTCTTGTCGTATTTTGTGCTTGTAAAAAGAACGAGAATAACAGCAAAGCGATTATTAATAAAGCATTTCTCATAGTTTTTTATGTGTCCTGCAAAAAGAAGGCCATCAAAACCAACAAACCATTAAACCAAAAGCACTATTTTCTGTCCTATAATTCCGGCAAAAAAAGTAAATATGTCTCACCTCGACAGCAATCTCCATCTTATGTGGCGGGCAGGCTTTGGTCCTGCAGCCAGCCAGTTACAGCAATTACATGATATTTCACCCAGGCAATTGTTTAAAGCACTCCAAAAGGAATCAGTGGCAAAACCTGTGTTTATAGATGCTGCCGATAATTATCTGAAAGGATTAATGATGGGGATAAATGATGTTGCCAAAGGAGCAAAAAAGGAGCAGGATGACGACGCGAAGAAAATGATGCGGCAAAAACAACGGGACAGCATCAGGAACCTCAACCTGTTATGGCTAGCCGAAATGGTCAACAGCAAAGCCCAGTTGAGGGAAAAGATGGCGTTCTTCTGGCATGGCCATTTTGCATCCCGCAACCTCAATGTATTTTACCAGCAGGATCTGTTGCATATCATAAGAACCCATGCACTCGGAAGTTTTCGCGATCTCCTGCACCAGGTTTCCAAGTCTGCAGCCATGCTCAACTTTCTAAATGCAGCCCAAAACCGGAAGGGACATCCCAATGAAAACTTTGCCCGTGAGGTAATGGAGTTGTTTACACTGGGCAGGGGGCATTATACAGAAAACGATATCAAAGAAGCGGCGCGGGCTTTTACCGGCTGGAGCGCCAACCTGAAAGGCGAATTTATTTTCCGCCGATTTCAGCACGATTTTGATAACAAAACCATCTTTGGTAAAACTGGTGCTTTTGAAGGGGAAGATGTACTGGATATGCTGCTTGAACAAAAACAAACAGCACGCTTCATTACCCAAAAGGTGTATCGGTTCTTTGTCAATGAAAATGCAGATAAAGACAAGGTAGATTGGTTGGCAAACCGTTTTTTTCAAAACGATTATAATATTTCATCCCTGATGGATGACATCTTCACCAGCAACTGGTTTTACAATGAAAAAAATAGAGGCACCCGCATCAAATCGCCTGTCGAGTTATTAGTTGGCATACAACGCATCTTGCCTATGGACGTGGAGAATGAAGAAGCCCTTTTATTACTACAGCGTATTCTTGGGCAGGTTCTTTTTTACCCGCCCAACGTAGCTGGATGGCCAGGTGGTAAAACCTGGATCGACAGCTCTACTTTGATGATGCGTCTACGCATTCCGCAAATGCTGAACGACCAGGACGAACTGAATATCCGTCCTAAGGATGACGACGATAGGATGATGGGAAAATCAATTAGAAACTCCCGTCAAATGCTCAACGCAGTTATTGACTGGCATCATTATACGAAAAACTATGAAAGCATTTTCCGTGAAAAGCTCCTGGTATCCATTGCAGACTTTCTGCTGCCGGCAAAGTCGAAACCAGGGATGGATGTGATCAAAGCTTATGCAGACAGCAGCAGCCGGGAAAGTTTTATCAAAACCGCTACCCTGCAACTGATGAGTACACCTGAGTATCAGATGTGTTAAACCTCAAATATTAAATATGTTTGTCAAACGCCGTGAATTCTTACAGATCGGGTCGCTGGCCACTGCTTCTTTTATGGTGCCTAAGTTTTTAAAGGCATTCGAAGGTTGCTCAGTAGTGCCGCCTGGTAATAAAGTGGTTGTGATTCTGCAATTAAGCGGAGGCAACGATGGCCTGAACACGGTTATCCCTGTGCGTAATGATATCTATTATCGTTCACGGCCAAAGTTGGGCATACAACGAACTTCAGCTCTGTCCCTGACTGATGAGGCCTGCTTACACCCTGCATTAACAGCTTTTAAAGAAGCATACGACGATGGTTCGCTGGGCATATTGAACAATGTTGGCTACCCCAATCCCGACCGGTCTCACTTCCGCAGTATGGACATCTGGCACACTGCCAGCCAAAGCCAGGAATACTGGAATACCGGCTGGATCGGTCGTTATCTCGATGCCCAGTGCAAAGGCTGTGACAAACCAACCCAGGCTTTGGAAATCGACGATGTGCTGAGTTTGGCACTCAAAGGCGATGATGTAAAAGGTTTAGCCCTGAAAGACCCTAAACGCCTTTATGGCATCAGCAATGAACGTTTTTTCAAAGAAGTGCTGAACAGTCATGGTAATCAGGAAAATGGTCACCATCATGATGAACAACCTGTAGAATATTTATATAAAACAATGGCAGAAACCTTATCCTCTGCCGACTACATTTTTAAGCAGTCACGGCTGCATCCTTCCCGGGCAGAATATCCGAAGACAGAAACCGGCAACAGTTTTAAAACCATTGCCTCACTTATTTTTTCCGACATCAACACTAAGGTTTATTATGTTTCATTGGGAAGCTTTGATACGCACATCAACCAGCAGGCACAACAACAGCGCCTTTTCAAGGAGATGAATGATGCCGTGGCTGCTTTCATAAAAGACCTTAAAGCCAACAACCGCTTCAACGATGTGCTGCTGTTTACCTTCTCTGAATTTGGGCGCCGGGTGGCACAAAATGCCAGCGGTGGTACCGATCATGGCACAGCCAATAATATGTTCTTTATCAGTGGTGCATTGAAACAAAAAGGTTTGATCAACGCCATGCCATCCCTTAATGATTTAGATAATGGTGATCTGAAGTACAGTATTGATTTCAAAAATGTTTATGCTACCGTTTTAAACAAATGGCTCGGCGCAGATGATGCAAAGGTCTTGGGTGCTAAATATACTTCATTGCATTTCCTGTAACAAGAAGCCCCTGTTGGAACTATAGAAATCTATAAAAAAGAGGTTGTTTCATTTTAGAAACAACCTCTTTTAGTTAGGCAGGCAAACGTTAAACACCCGGTTAAACCGAATTATGAGCAATTTACAGATTTAAGTAAAACTATCAAAACTTATCACTCACCAGCCAATATTAATGGATGCCATGCATTTTCTTTACTAAAGTTTTGTTGAGTGACAACATGATTAATCCTGCCAGAATAGGAAGAAATGTGAATATGAGGAAGAAAATCGATATGGAATATCTTCCAGAAATATTGTCAATCAGACTTCCGGATAATCCCGCCAGTAAGTTGGCAACAAAGTTGGCAATGAACCAGATTCCAAACATCAGTCCCACCAGCTTAACAGGTGATAGTTTACTAACGTAAGAAAGACCAACAGGCGAAATACAAAGCTCCCCTAACGTATGAAACAAATAAGCCAGGATCAGCCAGATCATGCTTACAGATGCAGTTTTGGCTCCTTGTGGTATAGACATACCTCCGTAAGCTAAAATGGCAAATCCCACTCCCAATAATATGAGTCCGGCAGCAAACTTTACCGGGCCTGAGGGATTGTATCTGCTTTCCCAGATCTTTGAGAATAGTGGCGCTAAGGCAATGATAAAAAAGGAGTTTAGAATTCCAAACCAGGAAGCAGGTACTTCTGCAACATCAGCAGTAAACTCCCGACGAAGCATCCAGAAAACAATGCCCCAAATAATTACAAAACTGGTCCCTAAAAAAATGTTGGATAACGAATAACGGCTGAATGTGCGTTTAAAAAGATTAATGAGCACCCCTGTTAAAATGATCATTGGTGCTACCACAAGGATGGAATTAGACCACTTAAAAATTGAGGCATTATTACCCGAAAGAGTTCTAAGTGTATAATCATTGGCAAAAATGGTCATAGAACCCCCTGCTTGCTCAAATGCCATCCAAAAGAAAATGGTAAAAAAAGCAAAGACCGCAATCACGATGATGCGATCTCTTATAACATGCTTGGGTGTATGCTTTTCCTCAACGATTTCTTCTGTGACTGGATTTGCATGAGCATCAATTGATGCAAGCTTTTCTTCTTTTTTCGGGCTCAATCCAATGGTACCAAATATTCTTTGCGCAAAGGAGAATTGCAGCATGCCGAAAAGCATAAAAATTCCGGCTAATCCAAATCCATAGCTCCAACCAACTTTTTCTCCTATATATCCACATAACAATATTCCGAGAAAAGCCCCGGCATTAATCCCCATGTAAAATATTGTATAGGCTGCATCTTTTTTGTTTTCATCTTTTGCGTATAATTGGCCTACAATTGAGGAAATGTTGGGTTTAAACAAGCCATTTCCTAAAATAAGGCAGACAAGGCCCATGTAAAAAAAGAAATGTGTTTCTACTGCCATACATGCATGGCCAATAGTCATAATTAAAGCTCCTAGGATAACCGCCTTCCTGTAACCCAGTAGCTTGTCTGCAATCAAACCGCCAAAAATAGGTGTTAAATACACAAGACCAGTGTAAATACCATAAAGTTGCAGAGCATCTTTGCGTTCCCATTGCCAGCCACCACCAGTAAGAGAGGTAGTCAGGAAGAGCACTAACAAAGCACGCATTCCGTAATAACTAAACCGTTCCCACATTTCAGTGAAAAAAAGAATAAACAAAGAAGGAGGATGGCCTTTCTGGGGAATTGTAGGATCTTCAATCATCACCTGTTGAGATGCCGCAGTATTATTCATGTGAAATAGATGTAATTACTTTTATAAAAAAATTGCTATCTAAAGTAAAGAAAAATAAGCTGCAAACTTAATTCTGTCCATCTTTAACAATCTTGACCGAAATTCGCACCGCAAAAAGTTTACAGGCTCATGATTTTACAATTAATGAACCAATCAATTAATAAACTAATCAACTGTAAACTGGTAAACACGTAAACTCTTGATATGAACATTCTTTTATTAGGCTCTGGCGGCCGGGAGCATGCACTGGCATGGAAAATAGCGCAAAGTCCGCTTTGTGAAAACTTATTGATTGCGCCAGGCAACCCGGGAACGGCAGAACATGGTACCAACCTTCCTTTTTCTGTTACCGACTTCCAGGCAATTAAAAATTGCTGCCAGGAAAAAAACATTAACCTCCTGGTAGTAGGTCCTGAAGAGCCTTTAGTTTTGGGCCTGGTTGATTTTCTAAAAGAAGAAGCCGGCCTCAGCAATTTATTGATTATTGGGCCTTCTATGGAAGCAGCCCAACTGGAGGGCAGTAAAGCTTTTGCAAAAGCCTTCATGCAGCGGCACGGCATTCCAACTGCTGCTTACCGGGAGTTTACAGCAGAAAACTTTGAGCAGGGAAAACAATACATACAGCAACACTCCTTACCAGTTGTTTTAAAAGCCGACGGTTTGGCCGCAGGCAAAGGAGTAATCATTGCCCAATCGCATGAAGAAGCTTTAAAGGAATTTGACCAGATGATCCAGCAGTCAAAGTTTGGTGAGGCAAGTAAAAAGGTAGTGATCGAGCAATTCCTGGATGGTATTGAACTTTCTGTTTTTGCGCTCACTGATGGTAAAAATTATGTGCTGCTGCCTGAGGCCAAAGATTACAAACGCGTTGGCGAGGGTGATACTGGCCTGAATACAGGTGGTATGGGTGCCATAAGCCCTGTGCCATTCGCTGATGAGGCTTTTATGCAAAAAGTGATTCGGAAAGTAGTAGAACCAACCATTGCTGGTTTTGCAAATGACAACCTGGACTATAAAGGCTTTGTGTTCTTCGGCCTGATCAAAGTGGATGGAGAGCCTTATGTAATAGAATATAACTGCCGCATGGGCGACCCCGAAACAGAGGTGGTAATGCCCCGCCTGAAAAGCGACCTGGTACCTTTGCTGGTAGCTGCTGCCCAGCAAAAGCTGGAAGGTGCAACTGTAGAAATAGACGACCGCTTTGCCACTACCATCGTAGCGGTAAGTGGCGGTTATCCCAATGATTATCTGACTGGCTATGAAATCACAGGCCTTGATGATGAAGTGGAAGACACCATTACTTTTCAGGCCGGTACCAAAGCTGATGGTGACAAGATTGTTACCAAAGGCGGCAGGGTCGTATGTGCTACTGGTTTGGGCGCTACCTTGAAGGAAGCACTCAAGAAAAGCAAACGCCGCATGCACCAGATCCAGTTTTCCGGCATTTACTACCGCCACGATATTGGTTATGAGTTTGAGCAATAATTAATAACCCCAATAAATCGGGAAAAGCAAGTTTTGATTGCTTTTCCCGATTTTCTTTTGAATCTAAACCCTTTATCTTCATTTTAGAAACTGAGGGCCCTTTCAACGGTGGAAGCATATTAGTGAAGCTGAAGTTGATCAACAATTATGATGAACTAAGGTCTGTTCTTTTAAGTTATGTTCCCGGTAAAGCTGAAGCCGACCGGATTTATAATTATCCCTATGAAGTGCTGGAGGAGGCGTTGGCAAATGCCGTTTATCACCGAAACTATGAAATAACCGAGCCGGTTGAAGTACGCATTTTGCCCGATAAAATTGAAATCATTAGCTATGGTGGTCCCGACCCTTCCATTCGGATGGCGGATTTCAACTGTGGCCTTATCCGGGCCAGACGGTACCGGAACCGCAGGATTGGTGAATTTCTAAAAGAACTCCGCCTGACGGAAGGCCGGGGTACAGGTATTCCCACTATCAAAGCCCGCTTGGCAGAAAATGCCTCACCGCCTCCGGTTTTTGATACAGATGGGGAAAACCGCCGTTATTTTTTGATAGAAATACCGGTTCATCGGGCCTTTTTGGGACTAAGCAGAGACTATGTGGAGACTAAGTTGAATGAAATAAGCAAAGCCGCTGATCTTCAGGCCCTTGCCAGCAGCTTAGACGACATTTCACAACACGATTGGGAGCAGGTTAGAGACCAAGTACAGACTAAGTTAGAGACGAAGTTGGATGAAAAGACCAGGACAATTATAAAGGGACTGGAAGTTCCGAAAAAGAGGGCTGAGATTCTGAAAGGGGTTGGTCTGTCCAACAATACTATCAATCACGAAAAATACATTGGTCCTTTGCTAAGGGCTGGCTGGATTGAAATGACAATTCCCGAAAAACCAAATAGTAGTAAACAACAGTACAAACTTACCGCCGAAGGACAGAAAATAAAAACACTTCTCCATCCATAATAAGGAGTCCTCTTAGGTAGTGCCAGCGTGTCTTTATCAATATCCTTGAGCAGTTCATCCTCACTTTCAATGAAGGAATCATACCAATCTGCTTTTTTCCTTGCCCATTCCAGCTAGCCTTTGAGCTCTTCAGAAATACCCATTACCGTAACTATTTCTGGTTGGTTCCTTACTCAGCCCATAAATGATTAAGTAAAATAGAATCGCTAACTTTTAGCAGCAATATTTTACTAAAAGCATTTCATGGAAATTAAAAGACTATTCGACCTTGGCTCCCCTTTAGGGGACGGGGGCGCGGCGGAGAGTGAACTCCACTATCACGACTATCTCCAACTCGACAAGATACTCAACGCTCAGGATCCTGAAAGTGCAAAGCATGCTATTTCCGCCCATGATGAAATGCTTTTTATTATCATCCACCAAACCTACGAGCTATGGTTCAAGCAGTTGCACCATGAAGCCGACTCCATCCTGCAGATCATGCGCAAGCCGGCACTCAATGATAACTCCCCTGAATTACAGATCGTAGTGCACCGCATGGAGCGGATAGCTGTGATCCTGCGTGTTTTGATTCACCAGATCGATATTCTGGAAACCATGACACCCATGGATTTCCTCGACTTCCGCGATATGCTGCGGCCTGCATCGGGCTTTCAAAGCTGGC
>CBKWHA010000247.1:0-7809 GCA_966674115.1 uncultured Chitinophagaceae bacterium | reverse complement strand
TTATTACATTAAGACCGACCTAAACATAATTCATAATCACAAATGAATCAATGATAGCTAATGACCTGAGTTACGCAACTTTATTGAGAAGTGTTTTATACACCTCAAACCAGGCTACGCAAAAGAAAGAAGTACTAAAAGGAATGGCGAACTGGGATAATGTTAAGGGCGAAAGCCCAAAAAGTCCTCTAAAAAAGGGCATCAAGAGTATTAAAGCAAGAAATAAGCAAGACACAACAAAAACGGGCCACGCCAGATTATTTTCATAACGGATTGTTTTTGTAATGCTTTCCGTGAAAGAACGATTGGCAAACGTAAGGAAAATATTGCTGCAGATGAGGGTGGAAAAAACAACAGTGCGGGTTAACTCCAAAGATGAATGGCTCATGAAATAATAATACACAAACAAAACACCACCTGTTATCATAAGCCCTTGAACAATACTGATACGCATTTCATTTGCACTTAATAAACCCTTAAAATGACTCGGCGTTCTTGAATGCATGAGGTTTCCTTCAATGGGTTCCCGTTCATAAAAAACAGAACATGTTGGGCCCATAATCAATTCTAAGAAAATAACATGTATGGGGGTGAAAATGTTAGGGTATTTCCAACCTAAGATCAAGGGCAGAGAAGCAGTAAGTATAATAGGTATGTGAATGGAAATAATATACCGGATAGCCTTTTTTAGATTAATAAAAATCTTTCTGCCATGGGCAATGGCCTCTGTTATTTTTTCAAGGTTATCGTCTGTCAGTACAAGGTCTGCAGCCTGTCTTGCTATTTCGGTCCCCCGCTGGCCCATAGCAATGCCTATATGCGCTGCTTTTATAGCAGGGCCGTCATTCACACCATCACCGCTCATGGCCACTGTTTCACCATTGGCTTTTATAGCTTCCATCAATTTCAGTTTGGCATCAGGAAACATGCGGGTAAATACATGGATGTTCTTCACCGCATTTTTTAAGGCATCACCATTCATTTGCATCACCTGTGTTCCGGTCAAATATCCTGTTTCATGATGCAACCCGACCTGGTCTGAAATATACTGAGCTGTTTCTGCGTGGTCGCCGGTGACTAGCTTTACAGAAATACCGGCTTCATATAGTTGCTGAAGCACATGAATAACATTGTGCTTGGGAGGGTCCCATAAACTCAGCAGTCCTTCAAAATTCCATTCAAAATCATCTTGGCTTGCCGGCATTTCTTTTCCTTGACGCATCCCTCTGGCCACTCCCAACACACGAAGCCCTTTTGCTGCCATGAACCTAACAATTAAGGTAATTTTTACCTTTTCTGCTTCATCCAGCCTGCAAACTTGCAATATCCTTTCTGGCGCCCCTTTGGCAGCAATAACCACTCCCTTGTTACTTTCATACACGTGTGACATCATAGGGGGCGATCCCTGCAAGGGATATTCATGTATCATCCTTAAAGAGACATCTGTCGCATCCCTGTTTTGTAAGTAAGCTTCCCAAATTGCCTTTTCCATAACATCAAATGGCTCCTTTTCGCTGGCCAATACTGCATAGCGTAAAATATCGGTGCCATAGTCATTGACTTCTCCAGGTACAAGTAAAACATCATGCGTATAGTCATATATGTTTTCTACCTGCATTTTATTTTCCGTAATGGTACCGGTCTTATCAAGGCAAATCACCGTAATTGCACCAAGGTATTCAATGGTTTGTGGCTGGCGTGTAATGATGCCCATCTTAGACATATAATAAGCACCCAAAGCCATAAAAGAAGAAAAAGCTACAGGAATCTCCTCAGGAATGGCAGCCATTGCCAGGGTAAGGCCAAACAACAGGCTACGGACAAGGCTATGACTCTGATAATAATTGACTGCAAAAATGAATACAAAAGCTACAAGGCCAAAAATTGCCAGTCTTTGCACCAATTTTGCTACCTGCTTTTGCAATAATGTCCTTGATGGTGTATAACCAGCAATGGATCTTCCCAATTTTCCTAAAACAGTATGGCTTCCGGTAGCAGTAACTTTTGCATAACACTTGCCAGAATTGAGTGTTGTGCCCTGGTAAAGTAAATTATTGTTCTGTACATTTTTGTCAACAGGTAAAGATTCACCGGTAATAATCGATTCGTTTACAGAAAGATCGTTCTGTTGCAGAACAATAGCATCTGCGGGAATTTTTGCGCCCTCCTCCAGAATCATAACATCTCCAGGCACTAGTTCTTCCGAATGAACTACAGTTTCCAGGTTGTTTCTAATAACAGTTATTTTAGGCTCCGTAAGCTGTTTTAAAGCATCTAATGCCTTGGAACTTCTTACTTCCTGATAGATTGAAATGGCAGTGACTAAACAAATGGCAGCCATCATCATAAGACCTTCTGCCACCTCACCCAAAATAAAATATAGAAAGCAAGCGGCAACCAGCATCAGAAACATGGGTTCACCTGCTACATTCAATAAAAGCTTTACAAAATGGTTTGTTTGCCCTGCCTAAACATAGTTTTTCCCATATAGCTGTTGCAATCTTGCAACTTCTTTTTCATCAAGTCCCTTCCACGCTTCCATAAACAGTTGAACAAATGAATAGAATTACAATAGTTAACTTTAAACAATGAACTTCTCACCTAATTTTCACCATCTATAAATTTACTTTTCTTTAATGGAACTTAACTATGATGGCCGTCATTTTAATGAATGATCACTGACAGTCCGGTTGAGAGATCAAGATACCGCAAAGTTTTTATCCCATATTACAAATTTAGATAGCTCATCAAAGAACGCATTGTAGCTATTGTTTTTTTACCAAACTCAATTATTTTACTGATTTGTATCATAGTATCTGGAAGTCTATAAATTTTACATTTAATCCATGAAAAAATATTTATGGGCTTTTATTGTAATCACCCTATCTGCCTGTAAGGAGAAAATGGAAATAATAACGCCAATTGTTCAAAACATAACAGAATCAGTATATGCTACAGGTATTGTGAAAAGCAAGAAACAATATGAAGTATTTGCCACAGTAAACGGTATCATCCAGAAAACAAATGTAACAGCAGGCGATATTGTGCACAAAGGAGATGTCCTTATCACTTTAATGAATGAAACTCCAAAACTGAACACAGAAAATGCACAGCTTGCTGCAGCCTATTCCTCTGTGTCATGGAATCTCGATAAGTTAAATGAATTGAAAGAGCAAATCAACCTGGCTAGAGCAAAAATGCAAAATGACTCTACATTATTCCGCCGCCAGCAAAATTTATGGACACACGGTATTGGAAGCCGCAATGAACTGGAGCAAAGAGAATTGGCATGGAAAAACGCTGTCACGGCTTACCGGTCTGATCTTCTTCGATACAATGAGCTAAAGAAGCAAATTAATTTTGCAGCACAACAGTCTTGGAAAAACTTAGAGATCAGTACTTCAATAGCTAATGATTATAACATAAGAGCAAAACAGGATGGGAAAGTATATAGCCTGTTAAAAGAGCCGGGAGAGATGGTTAATACCCAAACACCTGTTGCTGTCATTGGTGATGCGGATGAATTTATAATAGAACTCCAGGTTGATGAATATGACATCAGCAAAATCATGCGGGGACAAAAAGTATTTGTTGGTATGGATAGCTATAAAGGACACGTATTTGAAGCTGAGGTAACTAAGATCGAGCCCATTATGGATGAACGCTCCAGATCCTTCAAAGTTGAAGCGAATTTCGCTTCACAGCCTCTAAGCCTTTACCCGAATTTAACTATTGAAGCTAATATTCTCATTTGCACTAAAGAAAATGTAATTACTATTCCGAGAACTTACCTGTTGGATGAAGGTTATGTACTACTTAAGAATGGCGAAAAAAGAAAAGTGACTACGGGTTTAAAAGACTACCAGCGCGTTGAGATCATAAGTGGATTAAGCAAAGATGCCCTTATTAAAAAGCCATTGTGATGAATAACAAGTTGAATATTGATATAGCACGATCTTTAATATTGGCAAGATGGAGGCAAACCTTGGTAGCAGCCATAGGGGTCACATTCAGCATCGCCATGTTCATTGCCCTGCTTGGCTTTATGACCGGTTTAAACAGGTTATTTGATGATATGATTTTAAATAGGACACCGCATGTAAGATTATACAATGAAATAGAGAGAAACCCACATCAGCCAATTGGCAATTCAAATAATTACAAAAACTTTTATCATTTTATTTCATCTATAAAAGCAGGCAATAGTCGTGAAGAAATTTATAACAGTTCCATCATTATTCACGCCATTCGCCAGGATAAAAGAGTACAGGGAATTGCTCCCAAGCTTCATACCCCTGCTTTTTTTAATGAAGGAAACGTACGCATTGCCGGAGTCATTGATGGCATAGATGTACAAGCTGAGAATCAACTGTTTCATTTTTATGACTATATCACCGATGGTTCTGGTCCTGATCTGAATATGATACCCAACAGTATCATATTGGGTAAACCACTTGCAGAACAGCTACTGGTAAACATTGGCGATTTGGTTTATGTTACCACACCAACAGGAGAAATTTTTCCATTGAAACTGGTAGGCTATTATGAGTCGGGCTTTAGAGATCTGGATAAAATACAGGGCTACACTTCTATTGCTACAGCACAAAAGATATTGGCCAAAACATCTAATTATATTACAGACTTACAGGTTAAGTTACATACTATTGAACAAGCACCTGTAGTTGCAAAAGAATTTAAAGATTTATTTGGAATACAAGCTATAGATATTCAAACAGCTAATAGCGAATTTGAAAGTGGAAGCGATATCCGGACCATGATTTCTTATGTGGTGGGCATTACCCTGCTTATTGTAGCAGGCTTTGGCATTTATAATATTTTAAACATGATGATTTATGAGAAAATGGATTCAATAGCTATTTTAAAAGCAACAGGCTTTTCGGGAGTTGATGTAAAACGGATTTTTCTGACCATTGCATTAAGTATTGGCTTCTTTGGAGGTATAATGGGACTTTTACTTGGTTATTCGTTATCCTTGTTGGTTGATGCCATACCTTTCCGGTTTGCCTCACTTCCCGCTATTACTACCTATCCTGTTAATTACAATCCGCTGTATTATTTCATTGGCATTTCTTTTTCCCTGGCCACAACTTACCTGGCAGGTTTATTACCTGCTGTAAAAGCGGCCCATGTCGATCCTGTCATCATTATAAGAGGAAAGTAATATGAATAGACCTGTTTTAGAAGCAAGACATATCAGTAAAACTTTCCATGATCATATGGACTTTCCAGTACTAAGGGACATCAATTTTACTATTGGTAAAGGTGAATTTGTATCTGTAATGGGCAAGTCGGGCTGTGGCAAATCCACTTTATTGTATATCCTTTCAACTATGGATAAGGAGTATGAAGGATCATTATTGATCGACGGAGAACTCATGACCGGTAAACCATCCGTCCGGCTGGCGGAAGTACGGAATGAAAAGATCGGCTTTGTATTTCAGTTTCATTATTTGCTCAATGAGTTTACTGTACTTCGCAATATTATGTTGCCGGGATTGAAACTGAATAAATATTCAGAAAAGGAAATTGAAAGCAAAGCATTCCGGTGGCTAAAAATATTAGACATTGACAACTTGGCTGATAAAAAACCCAACCTTCTTTCCGGAGGTGAAAAACAAAGGGTTGCCATTGCAAGGGCCCTGATTAATGATCCCCTCATTATTATGGGGGATGAACCAACCGGTAATCTTGACAAAAAGAATAGCCATATTGTAATGGATATTTTTAAAGGATTGAGTGATCAATACCAGCAAGCCTTATTGATTGTTACCCATGACCCCGAGTTTGGCGAACATACTCATCGAACCATTGAAATGGAGGATGGCAAAATCATTCACCAGGTAAGCAAATCCCATCATAACCATTCCCTAACATAGCCATATACCCAAGTCCCGACATTGGCGCTCAATAACACCACGCCAACAACTAAAGCACCAGCACCGATCTGAGCAAATAAAGGACCAGGACAAGCGCCTGAACCTGCATAATTGAATTTAATAAAAAGTTACAGGACCCAGCAAGCCCGTAGATTGCAATGGCTGATTTGTTCTGCCTTTATTCGTCCAGAATTGGGCAATGGGATTATCTGTTAGACTTTTTAAATAATTGCCCATCGTGGTTACAATTTTAATTTCAATTGTGTTATTCCCGTTCCTGATTAATTTTCCGATAGGATAGATCCGTCTACCATACCACTTTACGCCAGCATTCTTTCCATTAAAAAATAACTCTGAAATACCAAACACCTTTCCCAGGTCCAGGCATTCAATTTCAGATTTATCTTCTACTATAAAATTATTCTGGTATATAATGGTTCCGCAAAAATTTACCCAGTCCGGGATTTCTTTCAGATCGCATAGTTTTTCTATTTCTTTAGTGATGATGACACCATTCACATGTTGCCCTGTTACCGACCATGGATTTTTTATCTCCAATGCAGTTTTATCATTTCTCTTTACCGGTTTATATGCCGGACCCTTTTTTTCTTGATCAAAAACCAGCAATTTTAAATCAGCAGGCCCTAAGTCCAACGATAGACTACCGGACGGAGCCGTTATCCTGTATCGTTCTCCTGTCTCTGCGTCCCATAGCCAGGCTTGTTTTCCAGAAATAATGGAGGATGAAGGAGTAATGTTCATTTCATAAGAAGCATTTATATTGGAATTAATGAACAGGAGTATGTCAACATCTTTTGCCTGATACCTAACCTGTGATACAAACTTGCCAGGGAAATCAATTTGTACATAAGGTCTGATCTTGTATTTTTCTTGGATGGCCTTAAACCAACTGGTATGGTCTCTACCTGGTTTATTTAAAAAAATGGAACGGTCCGCATAGCTCTTAATTTTATCCATCCAGTCCTGCACTTCTTTATCCCTTTGTTCGTGGTCCTTCCATCCGGGAGCTTTGAATGGAAAACTTTCAATAAAAAAAATCCTTCCTCCCGATGCAACAAATTCAAATAATTTTTTTGCAGTAAGGGGTTCTAATGATTCCACCTGCGTTAAAAAAATGCTTTGATATTTTCGTGGGCCATAAACCAGATAGCCATTCTGAATGGAGGAATCCCGGATCACGCTTTCCGAAACATAATCACAGGCATTACCGTTCTGGTGAATGGATTCCCATACCAGGGTTTGCCATTGGGGGTGCATTGATAGCGGAAAGGGATCATTTTGTGCACCATAGATGCTCCAAAGATCGGTTGTAGCAGGTAAAATGGCGATATCAGCAAACATCGTTGCCTGCTCTAACAAGGCAGTAAGCCTTGCCTTGTAATCTGTAAACTGCCTGAAATAGGGCCACCAAGGGTTTCGTTCATTGATAAACGTTCCATAAATTATCCAGCCCGGGTAGGGAGCATTGGATGGTGAATAATTAAACCCATGAAAGACGGGATGTGTAGTACCTGATATAATACTTTGGTCACCGGCAATTTTCATTAATTCCAGCGTTTCATTAAAGACAAGATGGATATTGGTCAACTCCTCACAGCTAACCTTACTCTTACCTTTCAAATGAGCCGCGGAAGAAACATATTTATTCATAACCGTGTAGGCTCTTCCCACCCTATAATCGGCTTCGCTCATCCTGGAGCCCAGTCCAGGCCGGATCCATGTTTCTGCTTCAGGTATGTCGACATCAAAGCTACCTTCCAGGGGGAAAAATTCTCTTCCATAAGCCTGTACGCGTGATTTCACTTTATTTTCCTTACACCAGTCGATAAATGAATGCACAAACCTTTCCCGGATCAATTCTACTTTTGTCAATTCAAAATCATACCGCATT
>CBKWHA010000246.1:0-7811 GCA_966674115.1 uncultured Chitinophagaceae bacterium | reverse complement strand
CCGGAAGGTGGTACAGTGGCTGCATCCTGAAAATTGACCCGTAAACTCGTTAAGGTTTCAAATGACTGTTCTTTTGCTGAGGTTGGATAGAACCCGGTGGAAATGTTTGTTGTATCAAAAGCAACAGTATTGACAGCACTCCTCGCAATACTGTAATCGCTAAACATCCTTAAAGGTTGGCTGTTACTAGTACAAATCTTAGCAGTATTGTTAGTAATTGTTGGCCAGTCTAGAGCTTGAAGAATTGGTAAGGGTAATAAAAAAGCCATAGCAGTAATAGCTGTTAACCAACACACAAAGCTGTTTCGCATGGTCAGAAAAATTTTGGGTGTTAAACACAGTAATGAAAACAGCTCTTCATAGTTAGATTATAGCGGTTAATGTAGGATGATTTGTTAGATATCAGAATGGTACAGATAATCAGGCAATGATCTCGGATTTAACCGGATGAAAGTATTTCAAAAATATAAAGAAATTATCTATAAAAAAAATATATTATAGCAGTGTTAGTCAAATAGTTAATTCATACAAAGCCAATTAGTTTATGCTCAGTTTGTTTCACTTTTAGCTTACCCATCCAATAACTTATTTACCTTTATGCATTACCGTTGGACTTTGATTAACTAAAAATAAACAGACACCCTAAATAACAATCTATGAACAAGCACTGCTATCCTGTTGATATAAATCCACCAGGCAACTATAGACGTAAATTTTGTCTGACCGGTCATCACACATCGATTATAATGCTAACAGGTTTCTTCCTTTTGTGTGCAACAAATACCACAAACAATCTTTACGCTCAGGAAACAGGAACTCCATCTACCCTACCAACTGTAAAGTATCATCTCACAGCGAGGCCGTGGAAACCATTAAACATCTCAACGAATGATTACCTGGATAAGGTCGAAGGCATCGTACGGGAAATTGTAAAATTCCAAAGTTCAAGTGGCGCTATTATCGATCCATTTACTAACCGTGAGATGCAATATGCTACACCTTATTTTGCTAATGCAGTAGGCACTCTACTTTCTGCAGGACGTGCCATGGATTTATTAGATGAAGGTATATCTGCAATGAACAAGGCTACTAAAGATGTAGCAGAGGGAGCATCTTCTATACCAGACAACCACGGTGAATTTTTCCTGGCACCGTTGGCAAGTGCCATTCCATTATATACACCGCAGGTTTCTACACCACAAGTGCAAACATGGAAAAAAAGAATGGCAACGCCTGTAGATGAAATTATTCGGGGCCTGACCCATAACTGGAGAACATACGCCATGAAAGGGGAATGGTACCGGGCAAAATATGGTTATATAGACAAAGCCAAAGCAGTAAGCTGGATAGAAAACACTTGGAAAAACACCCAAAAAAACAGGCTAACCAACAACCTATGGAACTTTTATCATGATAGTACTTCCAATCCCGATTCATGGCCTTACGAATCGGCAGCAAGGGGAAATATATTAGCAATGATTGCTGAGGGTTATGATGGGGCTTCACGAAATGAAATGGCAGGATTGATAACAAAAGGGACCCAATCCACTCTTTTGATGCAAGACCCATCAGGACAAGGTGTTGCCGGAGGACGAAGTGGAAATCATACCTGGAACGATATTGTATTGGCTAACAGTTATGAAACTATGGCAGAATTAGCATTCAAAGATAGTAATACGTATTTAGCAGGTCAGTATCGACGCGCCGCTGCTCTGGGCTTTCAAAGTGTGCAAAGATGGAGAAGACCCGACAGCACTTATTCAGTTACCAAAAATCATTTCGCCCCCCAACTTAGAAACCGGTATGCGAGTTATAGCTATTTTACTAACTACAATGGATATATGATGTTTCACATGGCAGAGAACTATTTGCGAAATCAAACGAACATAACTGAGCAACCTGCTCCCAATGAAATAGGAGGATATACATTGGTAAGTGACAGTTCTTTTGCTACAGCAATTGCCAATGCAGGTGGAATGCATATGGAAGTTTGTTTAAGAGGATCTTCAGAAACGAAATATAACCTGTATTGGACCACTTTGGGAGTAGTTCGTTTCGCCAGGCCAAATTGGGATTCTCGTCTTGGTCCTTCAGATGGGGTAAGAGAAACATCAACCAGATTGGGTGTATCTTTTGCGCCAACGTTTTTAGAAAATGACAAATGGGTTAGGTTAGCAAGTATGCCAGACCGTTACGAAGCATTCTTTTCAACCCAATTCACACATCCATTACTGGTACGTTGCCGCGTAGATTATAAACCCAAAAGCGGCAAAACAGGACCTTTATTTACAAACAGTTTTATTATTACTCCAGATGGGATTTTGTCATCCCTTACATCTACTACACCCGACTATGGCATTACCTGGCCTGTCTTAACTTTTGATGGTGCCACTTATCTTAATTACAATCTTACTTCACATATAGGAAGTACATCTTTCTCCGATACAGCAGATCAGCAGAACTTTATTGCTTTACATTCATCACCCACAATCACTGCCACTGACTCCACCAGAAGAAGTTCTTATGGTGACCTTCGACCGGTTAGAATGATTTCAGGAACCGATAGCAATTTTACGTTTATTTATCCCCGCTCTGCCGAAGATCCCTCAGCCGACTCCGTTAGGCAAAGCTTTACCAAGTCTGGTGATGATTTCAATTCAATATTAGGTAGTGTAAAAGGCAATATTTATATAGGCAGAACATCAGCAGGGGGCATAGGAGCAAATATTGATCTGGATAATGACTCAATTGCTGAAGCTACCTTTGATACAACAACCGGATTTTTAATGCAATTAAGAGTTGGAGAAATTACTAAAATAGAAACAGACCGACCTGTCAGAGCAGTAATCTATGGCCAACCTGTTGTCCTGGAGCCCTACACGCCAGTAGATATACAGAATCCTTCAATTGCAACGATAGCTAAAGTGATTGCAAGTACCGACGACGGCAATGTTGCTGAGAATACCATAGACAGGGATTATGATACACGATGGTCGGGTTATGGAGATGGTCAATGGATAAGATACCATTTTGATACCATCCAAGACATTAATACTGTAAAGATTGCGTGGTACCGGGGAAATGAAAGACAGGCATCCTTTGAAATTCAAACCTCATTAGACAGCACAAATTGGACAACGGTATACAGCGGGCAAAGCAGTGGTCAAACTACCAATTTTGAATCGTATACAATAGAACCCACCTCCGCACGCTACGTGCGCATTGTTGGCCATGGAAACAGTCAGAATTCCTGGAATGCAATTACAGAAGTAGAATTCATAAAAGATAATGCAAATTTGCAACCGGAAATCGTGAAAACAGAAATACAATGCTGCCGCAACAATCACTTAGAATAAAAAAAACCTATTTATTCCTATTTTCATTAATAGCCCTCCTCAATGCCATTAATGCTTATGCACAAAAACCAGATTACGCAATTATACCTTACCCTTCTTATCTAAAAGCAGGCAATGGATCTTTTACAATCGATGTAAACACCCATGTAGAAAGTGACCCCGCTTTTACTAATGAAGTAAAATACTTGCAGGAATTATTGCAAAACGCAAGCGGCTATCCTTTAAAAACGCAGAATAACCGGGCAACAATCATCCTGCAAAAAGACAGTGGTATCACTAACAGTGAAGGCTACCGGCTCCTGATCAAACCCGGTAGCATGAAGATTACCGCTAGAACGCCTGCCGGCATGTACCGGGCTTTGCAAACGGTAAGACAATTGCTGCCGGTAACAGCCGAAGCAGATAATGCCACAACAAAGTCGATTAACCTTCCGGCGCTGGAAATCCATGATGAACCGGTATTTCAATGGCGGGGTATGCATCTGGATGTGTCCAGGCATTTTTTCACCATCGACTATTTGAAAAAGTTCATGGATGTGATGGCCTTGTATAAAATGAACAAATTTCACCTGCACCTTACCGACGACCAGGGCTGGCGCATAGAAATCAAAAAATATCCCAAGCTTACCGAAGAAGGCGCATGGCGGACATTCAACAACCAGGATTCAACCTGCATCAGGCTTTCAGCCGACAATCCAGACATGGCCATTGACACGATGCATATTATACATAAAAATGGTAAGACTCTATATGGAGGGTACTATACACAGGAGCAAATTAAAGACCTGGTAGCATACGCTGCTTCAAAACATATCGATATTATTCCGGAAATTGACATGCCGGGACATATGATGGCCGCCATACTTGCTTATCCTTATTTATCATGTGAAGGAGGCAGCCAGTGGGGCGAACTGTTCTCAACACCGGTTTGTCCCTGTAAGGAAAGCACTTTTGCATTTGCCGAAGATATCTTCAGCGAGATATTCGATCTATTCCCCTCCGAATATGTACACCTGGGTGCCGACGAAGTAGACAGAAAAACCTGGATGAGATCACAGGCTTGCAAAGAGCTTATGGAAAAAGAGGGTTTTAAAAACCCGGAAGAATTGCAAAGCTATTTCGTTAAACGGATGGAAAAATTCTTCCATTCAAAAGGCAAAAAACTCATTGGTTGGGACGAAATACTGGAAGGAGGTGTCAGTAAAACGGCATATGTTATGTATTGGAGAAGCTGGGTTCCCTTGGCTCCTGTACAGGCAGCCAGGAATAGAAACTTTGTAATCATGACGCCGGGCAACCCTTTATATTTTGATTACCCCGCCGATATTCATTCCCTGAAAAATATCTATAGCTTTAAGGTAATTCCGGCTACATTGAATGGTATAGAAGCAAAATTCATTCTGGGAGCACAGGCCAACATTTGGACAGAGTATATTCCTTCTGAAAAGAGAGCTGATTTTATGTACATGCCGCGAATGACAGCTCTTGCCGAACGCTTATGGAGCAAGCAGCTTAATTACACTTCGTTTCGTAGCAGGCTCCTGAAACATTACCCCCGACTGGATGCTTTAAAAATCAATTACCGGCTTCCAGATCTCACCGGCTTTACCGAACAAAACGTGTTTATAGATAAGGCCATACTGAAAGTACAAAAAGAATTACCTTCATTAAAGGTACGCTATACGCTGGATGGTTCAGTTCCGGTCGTCACCTCCCCTATCTTGCCCGAACGTTACACCATCACCAAGCCTGTAACAATAAAGATGGCTGCTTTTAACGAGCAAGGCGTAAGAGGAGAGATCTATACCCTTCAATACAAAAAAGAGACGTATGCAAAACCGGTTGCTGTTCAGGCAACAAAACAAGGATTGAATACTTCATATTATAAACAATCCTTCAAATCAGCAACACTGTTGGACAGCCAAAAGCCTGACAGCATTTTTGTTTCAAAAAACTTCACGGTACCTGCTTCCCTTAATGCTCCTTCATTCGGACTTCTGTATGAAGGTTACATTCAAATTCCGGAAACTGGTATCTACAGCTTCTTCTTAACCTGTGATGATGGTGGCATTCTTACCATCGGCGATAAAATAGTGGTGAATAATGACGGCCTTCATTCCGCCATCCAAAAAACAGGGCAAATAGCACTGCAAAAAGGCTTGCATCCCATCCGGCTCACCTTCATAGAAGGAGGCGGCGGCTACAAGCTTGAATTAAAATACAGCAAAAGCAATAATGCACCCGTTGACATTGCTCCTGCTTTATTGAAAAGAAACTAATACCATTTTCAATTCACCATTCACGATCTATATCCGTACAACTCAACTTAAAATGATATTAAACCATCTATTTTACGTTCTTCCAATGCTCAATCATTTGAACGCACGGCAAGGGAGATACTGGTATAATCTTTCAATTGACTTTGTTAATTTAAAATAGCAATTAAACTTTCTCTATTTGCTCCAATCTATTTTTTCATAAACCAATTAATATCACAAAACCTACTTTATGAAAACTTCTACCAAATTATTCACATTGGCAGCATTCACTTTGTTTTCTGTTTTGGCTTTCAATACTGCGAATGCCCAACAGGCACGCGCAGGAAAATGGGATAAAATAGAAGACCGTATAGACCGCAAGGAAGATAAATTGGATCGTAAAGAGAACAGGCGCGATCGTCGCGAAGATAGAAGAGATAGAAAAGAAGACATTCGCGACCGTAGGGAAGATATCCGCGATGCCAAACACAATGGCGGCGTTGCCGATAAACTGGAGGACATCCGCGACAGGCGTGAGGATAAAAGAGACAAAAAAGAGGATATCCGGGACCGTAAAGAAGACCATCGCGATCGCCGTGAGAATATTCGCGATAGAAGGGAAAACCGTAGAGATAGAAAAAGCTAACAGTCCTTTCCTCTTTTACTATAAAAGGACCCTGTGAATGGAAATCACAGGGTTTTCTTTTGAAACAGGCAATATCCTCATCAAAGTTTTGTACCTTTTATTAGTATTGAAGATTTGATTGATTGTTCTTTCAAATCCAAGAAACGTTTTCGTTCTTCATCTCTCGTAAAATCTTCAAAGTCTTTTTCGGTAGCAAACTCCACCAAATGAATTTCGTATGGCTTCTCGATGTTACTTTCAACAATTGAACTTTCATCAGGCCTGATTCTCAGCAAAAGTCGCCCGTTATATCTTGAGATTATCGGTATTGCTATGTCTTCAAATTGATGGAATACATTTTCCTGTCCTTCTTTGATATAAATAAGTTGAGTTAAAAATAACATTGCTTTATTTTTTATAATATATTCAAAATTCCAACCTCTTTTTCGGAAAAAATTGCTTTAAACCAATGTTGCCTCTTGTTTAATCTACTTCAGTAATCAACCATATCCGGAAATGTCCGCTTCAACCCCTCCCTGAACGAAATTGGCTGGTATCCCAACTCCCTCTTAGCCTTGGAAAGATCAAAAATGGTTCTTGCCGGCCTCCGGGCAGGTTGCTGAAAACTTTCTGCCGTTACCCGCCTCACCAAATTTTTATCCACCTGTAAATACTTGGCGACAGCGCATGCCATTTGGTAAGGTGTTAGCACCTCCTCGCCTGAAAGATGAAAAATACCTGTGGCCTTTTTATCCATGATTTTTACAATTCCTTCTGCAAGGTCTTCCACATAAGTAGGTGTACGTACCTGGTCATCAACAATACTGATCGTTCTCCCTGCCTGTACAGCCTCGGCAACCATACTTACAATGTTATGTCGTCCCTTAATGCAACAGCCATACACCAAAACCGTACGCACAATACTCCAATCCCATGGATATTTCTTTACCTCCTCCTCCGCCAAAAACTTTGTTTGACCATAATAGTTTACTGGTCCGGCAGAACTTTCTTCCGTATAAACATCTTGAACGCCATCAAAAATGAAATCAGTCGATAGAAAAATAAAAAAACTCTGAAGGCTGGCAGCTTGTCTTAAAAGGTTTACTGTTCCCGTTACATTTACCCTGTACGCTTCTTCCCTGTTTAGTTCACAATCATCCGGTTTCGACCAGGCGCCACAATGAACCACAATGCTTGGCTTATGCCTTTGAAAGATTTTTTCCACTTCACCTTCCTCGGTAAAGTCCATGGTCTCAAAAATAAAGTGCTCACCCCGGAATGGGAGACGGCAGGAATCCTTACCGGTAGCAATTACTTTACAATTCTTTAACAAAAGCTTCTGAGCAAGATATTGACCCACAAAACCATTTGCTCCCGTAATTAATACATTATGCATGGCTAAAAATAATAAAGAGCAACATTCAAACACACAAGTAGTTATTATGAAAATTTTGTGTCTTTGGCAAAGGATTCAGCGATATTAACAAAAATCATATCTAATACATGGCTTTATCCTTAATCACTTAATTATCACAATACCTTATTTTTGACCCCTTATTTGACAAAAGGTCA
>CBKWHA010000245.1:0-7813 GCA_966674115.1 uncultured Chitinophagaceae bacterium | reverse complement strand
CTAAATATCATTTTTTTTACTGTACGTTGTTAAAGGTTAATGATCGCATCATAGAAAGCCAAGCATTCTCGTTTCTTCAAAAGATTCATGACCTCATATTCTTATAGCTCCAAACTATTAGTCAATCGTAAGAAAAAATATCTTAGAAAATATTCTCTTTTTTAGAAATTTTATCTATTCTGCAAATCCTATCAAACTTTCATTAAATAATCTCATTTTGAAATAGTTCCTCGCATGCATTTGTTATACAAATTGTTTAATAAATGATAAAAATGACCTGTGTACATCACAACATTTCTTCAAATTGTATCATATTTTCTTCAATAATTCTCAAACTGCCTTTACCTGCCCTATTATGCCTTATTGAGATTATTAGCGGGTCTCCAATCTCCTGAACGTTTAACTAACTTTGTTTATAGTGAATATTTTTTACTATTAATTTAAAAGGTTGTTGAACAAAAAACTTCTTTTACTTGCTGTAACATTCCTTGCCTTGCTTGGTGGCCTTAGTAGCCAGCCCTATTACTTCAGGAGGTATCAGGTAGAGAATGGGCTTTCCAATAATGCAGTCATCTGCAGCTTTCAGGATAAAAAGGGCTTTATGTGGTTTGGCTCGAAAGACGGGCTGAATAGGTTTGATGGTTATTCATTTAAAGTATTTCGCCATAATCCCGATGAAAAAGGCAGCCTTGGTTCCAACTTTATTCACAGCCTCTATGAAGACAAAAATGGCAAAATCTGGGTAGGAACAGAAAAAGGCCTATATATATATGATGAGAGCACAGAAAGTTTCACATTACTGCCAGCAACTGCACATGGTCACGTCCGGGAAATCATTATGGACCATTCCGGGAATCTTTGGTTCATATCTGAGTTCACTCTTTTTAAATACAATGAAGTCCAGAAAAAACTAGAAGAATATAGTCAAAATCAATATTTTGAGGCTACTTCGCTTTGTACTACTTCTGATGGTACGCTTTGGGTTTCTACTGCCAATGGTTTGCTGAAAAAGTATAATCCAGAAAAAAACTCATTTACCAGCTTTAATGTTTTCCATCATTCTCAACCTGTAGCTGCCCAATGGATTGAAAAGATCTATGCTTCAAACGGATTTATATTGATCGGTACATCTAACCAGGGGGTAAAAATCTTTGATCATAAAACATTGACTTATCAAGACGTCCTTACCTACAACCCTGATAAAACAGCCATTTTTGCCAGAGATTTTGTTCAAACTGCCAATGATGAATTTTGGATCGCAACAGAATCCGGCATCTTTATTTATAACCTGGCCACAGGCAAAACGGACCACCTACAGAAAAAATATAATGACCCATTTTCTGTTTCTGACAATGCCATCTATACCTTCTGCAAAGACAAAGAAGGCGGCGTTTGGGTAGGCACCTATTTTGGCGGCATCAATTATTACAGAAAACAGTATACCACCTTTATAAAATATATTCCCTTTACCGGCGAAAATTCCCTAAGCGGTAATGTTGTTCGTGAAATAAGGCAGGATAAGGATGGGAATCTTTGGATCGGCACTGAAGATGCCGGACTGAACAAGCTGGATGCAGCTACCGGCAAATTCATCCATTTTCAACCAACCGGAAGTAAGGAAAGTATTTCCTATACCAATATCCATGGTCTTTTGATCCATGATAACGAACTATGGATCGGTACATTCGAACATGGCCTGGACGTGATGAACATCAAAACTGGTAAAGTGGTTCGTCACTATGAAATGGGGTCAGGTCCTGGGGCGTTAAAAAGCAATTTTATTTATACTATTTACCAAACGCAGGAACGGGAAATTATGCTGGGCACTACCCGCGGCGCTTTTGTTTATAACAGTAATAGTGATGATTTCTCCCCGTTACATGGCATGCCTTTGAATAATTGGTATTCAGCACTATTGAAAGATTCAAAAGGAATTGTTTGGGCTGGTACCTATGGCAATGGGGTCAACTTTTTCAACACTGCTACCAATGAAAGCGGAAATTTCAAGTACAATGCAAAAGACAAAACCAGTTTAAGTAGTGACAGGGTAAATGCAATTTATGAAGCCAGAAACAGGAACCTTTGGTTTGCCACAGAAGACGGCTTGTGCCTGTACAACAGAGCAAAAAACAATTTCACAAGATATACAACACAAAATGGATTGCCAAGCAATTTCATCCTGAGTATACTAGAGGATGAAACCAGCAACCTATGGATAAGCACGTCCAAAGGTTTGGTATGCTTTAATCCGCAAACAGGAAAATCGAGTATTTACACCAGAACAAATGGTTTACTAAGCGACCAGTTTAATTTTAATTCTGCTTTTAAAGACAAAAATGGCAACATGTATTTTGGCAGTGGACGAGGATTGATCAGTTTTCAGCCGAAGCAATTTATCAGAAGCTCATTTACTCCGCCCGTTTATATTACGGGTTTCCAGTTGAATAACCAGGAACTCGTTATTGGTCAAAATGGTTCGCCCTTACAAAAATCGATCACCTACACTGAAAAGATCACGCTGGAGCATAACCAGTCCACCTTTAGCATTGACTTTGCGGCCCTGAGTTATACTGCCCCCGAAATGACAGAATATGCCTACAAAATGGAAGGCCTGGACAAGGACTGGACCTATTTGAAAAGGAACCGGAAGGTCTATTTCACTGATCTTTCACCCGGCTCGTATATCTTCAAAGTGAAGGCTACCAATAACAGCGGCATCTGGAATAATCAGGAAACCAGCCTGATCATTCAGATCCTCCCCCCCTGGTGGGCCAGCAGCTTGGCATATGGAGTTTATTTCTTATTGGGCATATTTGTTTTTTACATCATTATTATAAGCTACCATAAAAGAGTACAGGAAAAAAACAGACGTAAGATTGAATTACTGGAAACTGAAAAAGAAAAAGAAATCCTGAAGGCAAAAATAGAGTTCTTCACCAATGTAGCTCATGAAATCAGAACGCCATTAACCCTGATCAAAGGTCCCCTTGAAAAAGTGATTCAAAAAGCAGGTGAAATGGCTGACATTAAGAACAGCCTTAAAATCATGGAACGGAATACAGAACGTTTGATAGAATTGACCAACCAGTTGCTTGACTTCCGGCAAGCTGAAATTCAGGGTTTCCGTTTAAATTTTGTACAAGCCAATATTTCAGAAACTCTAACGGATACTTATGCTAACTTTAAACCTTTGGCAGAGCAAAAGAGCTTAGAATTCCAATTAGAAATACCAGCGGAAGTGCTGTATGCATCTATCGACAGAGAGGCTTTTCAAAAGATGTTAAGCAATATTTTCAGTAATGCCGTAAAGTATGCGGATCATCGGGTGCTGGTTAATTTATTGCCTTTCAATCAAAATGACCTATTCTTTACGATAGAAATAAGCAATGATGGTTACCTGATTCCGGCAGAAATGAAAGAAAAGATTTTTGAGCCCTTCGTACGGTTGAAAGAAACGGAAAAACAAAAAGGCACCGGTATCGGGTTGGCACTTGCCCGTTCATTGGCTCAGCTTCATAAGGGCACTCTGGCTTTA
The DNA here is from genome assembly GCA_966674115.1 of uncultured Chitinophagaceae bacterium. GTDB lineage: Bacteria > Bacteroidota > Bacteroidia > Chitinophagales > Chitinophagaceae > Flavisolibacter. Next base: position 4,278 of record CBKWHA010000245.1, on the reverse strand, counting down.
AAAGCAACAGAAAATGATATGAATGTATTTTCGCTAGCGCTACCTATACATCAGGAAAATGAATTTAACCTTGAAAATAATGACCAAAAACCTTTAATTGCATCCATAAATGAAAACTCATGAACCCAGTTATTCTTTTGGTGGATGACCATGAGGACATTCTTGACTTTGTTGGTGAAGTGTTGAGTGAAAAATACACCGTTGTCAAGGCTACGAACGGTCAGGAAGCATTGGACAAGTTGAAAGAAGAACCCATTCAATTGGTGGTCAGCGACGTAATGATGCCGGTAATGGATGGTTTTGAGTTGTGTAAAACCATAAAAACAACTTTTGATTACACCCATATCCCGGTCATTCTTTTAACAGCAAAAAATACATTGCAATCAAAGATCCAGGGCTTGGAAATAGGTGCAGATGCCTATATTGAGAAACCTTTTTCGCCTGAATTCCTGCAAGTACAGATTGCCAATCTCCTGGCAAACCGGAATAAGATCAAAGAATATTTTGCCAGTTCTCCTTTGGTGCATATAAAAAGTATGGCCTATTCAAAGGCGGACGAACTTTTTCTAGAAAAATTGAATGAAGCCATCTACAGCAATTTGGAAGACGCTGAACTGGATGTGGAAAAGCTGGCCAGGATCATGAATATGAGCAAACCTACTTTGTACCGCAAAATCAAATCGATCTCAGACCTTACTCCAAACGAATTAATCAATATTACCCGCCTGAAAAGAGCCGCTGAATTGTTAGCCGAAGGAGATTATAAGATCTATGAAATAGCTGAAATGGTGGGTTATGGTTCTCAAACAAACTTTGGAAGAAACTTTTCAAAACAATTTGGCATGTCGCCCTCTGACTATCAGAACATGAAACATCCTAAGAAGAAGTAAACTCCCTGATCACCACTAAGCTCAGTTACCACCTGATTTATCCACATCCTGCTAAATACTTTAGGATTCATCGTTACTTTGTACTAAATATTTCCGGATGCCTACGAATATAAAATGCCCTGCCTGTGCTACGGTTTTCGATGTGGAGAATGTATTGTCTGCAGATGTCGAACAGAAAATAAAGCAGCAGTATGAGAAGCAGTTGCAGCAGTCGCTTGGCCAGATCAATGAAGAGAAAAAGAAATTACAGGAAGAGCAAAGACTGTTTGAGGAAAAACGCAGGCGTGAAAATGAACTTTTTCAACAAAAGCTGCAACAGGAAAAGCTAAAACTGGAAGCTGAGATACAGCAGCAGCTACGCAAATCCATAACCGCGGATTATGACAACCAGTTACGACTCTTACAACAAAACATCCTGGAAAATGAAGAAAAACTGAAATCTGCCCGCCAAAAAGAATTTGAATATTTAAAGAAGGAACAGGAGCTGAAAAATAAAGAGCAGGAATTAGAAATACTGTTACAGAAAAAGCTCCTGGAGGAAAGAGACCAGCTAATGCAGGTGATCCGCAAAGAAGAAGCAGAGCGCATCATGCTAAAGGAAACCGAATACCAGCTTAAACTGAGAGAACTGGAGAAACAATTGGAAGACCAGCGTAAACTAGCCGAAGAAATGAAGCGCCGCGCGGAGCAGGGGTCCATGCAGTTGCAAGGCGAAGTCCAGGAATTGCTGCTGGAAGAACTGCTGCGCGAAAACTTCCCTTACGATCAGATTGCCGAAGTAGGCAAAGGAGTAGAAGGTGCCGACTGTATGCAAACTGTCCGCAACCACATTGGTGCTGACTGTGGTAAAATCATCTTTGAAAGTAAGCGCACGAAAGCATTCCAAAACGTTTGGATCGAAAAGCTGAAAGCTGACATGCGCGGCCAACAGGCTGATGTAGCCATTATTGTAACACAGAGTTACCCAAAAGACATGCACTGTTTTGGAGAAAGGGACGGTGTATGGATCTGTTCTTTCAGTGAAGTGGTGGCCCTAACCTCCGCCCTGCGCCTTACCATCATTCGCGTTTCAGAAACTAAGAAAGCTGAAGAAAATAAAGGCGAGAAAATGCAGATGCTGTATAGTTATCTGACCGGGACAGAATTCCGCCAGCAAATTGAAACGATTGTTGAAGGTTTCCTTTCTATGAAAAATGCAATTAACAAAGAACGGGTGCAAATGGAAAAAATATGGAAGGAAAGAGAAAAACAACTGGAAAAAGTGCTATTGAGCACTTCAGGACTTTACGGTTCAATTAAAGGTATCGCAGGGGCCTCCATTGGAGATATTCCACTTCTGGAGGATGGCGAAATTGAGGAAGAAAACCCCAAATTATTGTTCAAATAACATTTACTTCCTTAACAACATAACTTAATACCAAGCCGTCAAAAGAACGGGAATGTAATTGAAGCATCACCGGTCCCTCTTTCTGAAAGCAAATGACCGAATCGTATAAGCTATTAGTCATTTGCTTTGTTTTTTGAAAAACGATATGTTCCTTAAAATCTACCTCACCCCATCCATACCATTTGTATACCGCTTCTTTACAACTCCACATCAGCGTCAGTAGCTGAAGATCGGGGACAAGCAATTGCCCATTGTAAACCGGTGATGGGAGGTCTGTTGTTTGCTCCATTCCCAATTCCCAATTCCTTACATCCAATTCCTTCTCTGATATAAATTTATGCTGCACCTTACCCACAGTTGGCCTGATTTCCTCGATATCTACCCCTACCCTTTTGGTCTTACTCACAATAGCCGCTGCAAAATCACCACAATGCGAAATGGAAAAGTGGTAAGCTTCATCCTCTAAAAATGGTTTTCTGGTGTCTGCTATCCGGATCAGTTCAATAGGAAAGTCTGCAAATAAATGCCGGAGCAAATAACGCCCGGCAAGGTGCTGCAACCTTTTATGCGGGTGAGTAACTAGCCTTTGGGGCACAGCTTTTTGCAGGAAAAAATCTTCATATTCTTCTATCTTCCAAATAGCTAACCTGGTATCGTTATCAATTTCCTGTTGAAAAAAAATAGGCATATTTAAAATTTCAGAATTACTTTGCCACCGGCAATCCCGACAGTTAACGGGAGAAAATTAAAAATTATAAACTACAAATATTCATGATTCTTTCCGATAAGCGCATTTTGGAAGAAATGGACAAGGGCACTATCAAAATCGAACCCTTCTGCCGTGAGAGCCTTGGTAGCAACAGTTATGACGTGCACCTTGGTAAGGTACTGGCTACTTACAGTAATCACATTCTCGATGCCAAAAAGCACAACCAGATTGAATATTTTGAAATTCCTGAAGAAGGTTTTGTATTGTACCCCCACATTTTTTACCTGGGTGTAACTGCAGAATATACGGAAACGCATGCGCATGTACCCTTTCTGGAAGGCAAATCGTCTACAGGCCGGCTTGGAATCGACATCCACGCCACAGCCGGTAAAGGCGATGTTGGCTTCTGCGGCAACTGGACCCTTGAAATCTCTGTAAAACAACCTGTTCGGGTTTATGCCGGTATGCCCGTTGGCCAATTGATCTATTTTCCTGTGGAAGGCGACATTGAAGTAAAATACAACCAGAAAGCCAATGCCAAATACAGCGGTCAACCTAACCGCCCTGTTGAAAGCATGATGTGGAAAAATAAGTTCTAACTACATTCCTAAATAGCCTCCAGCCCATATTTTTTCCCAAAGGCAACCAGCCAGGTCACCACTTCATTGTAGGTCTTTTTACCTTTGGGCTGGCTGTTCCATTTCAAAAACTGGTCGTAAAAACTTGAAACAACGGGTTCAATGAAATTCCTGGTACGGTACAAATAGTTGGAAAATGCCTCCATATCCTTTTTTACCTGGGGATGTAAGGATTCCTGAAATTGTTTGGCGGCTACTGTATCCTTCCGGGACAGGTCGCTGAAAGCATATTGATACATTTCAAAATAAATGGAATACCGTACCTCGGTATTTTCTGCTTCCCGGCCTGCCAGGTAGGCAACAAAATTTGCCTCATTCTCTTTTCCATACCCAAGTTGATGCGCTATTTCATGGTTTACCACAAATGGTTTTATAAAAAAAGGAACCGTTGTTTTCAACTGGGCCTCTCCGCTGAATGGGTTATAATAGCCTGTAAACCCAAAGTAATGGCCTATGTTGCTAAAAAAAGAAGCCTTAATAGAGGGCACTTCATATCTAAGAAATGAATACCGGCTTTTTACTTGTGAGTAAGCAACAACCCCTTCCCGGAAAACATTCCTGCTTTTATTAAGCTCCAATCGCTTTACAGAGTCAACACTGGTAGCACAGTGGTTTACCCGTTGCTGCAAAACGGAGGTCAGCAGTTTCAGTTCT
>CBKWHA010000244.1:0-7888 GCA_966674115.1 uncultured Chitinophagaceae bacterium | reverse complement strand
ATCAAGCAATACATGGTATAATTGGTGGTGCAATTGATTGCGGGTTTCTGCATCCCATTGTGATTGCAATCCTTCTTTTACCTTATTGCGGAACTCTTCTTCTGTTTTAACTTCCTGACCAGGGAACAATTGGGCAAAAAACTCTTCGTTCAGCTCACGAGGTTCTACCAGCCCAACTTTTGTAATAATTAATTTAAAGTGTTTATCAGTTGCACTGTCCAGCCCAAGGTCATTTAAGATCCACTCTCTTTCCTTATCTCCGAAAGCTTCATCAAGTTGTACTTGAACGGTATCATCATTCTTTTTTCCCATCAGGCTGGGGCGCAACTCTTCTTTGAAGTATTTCACAAGAAGAGAGTTGTCTTTTCTGATACCGCCTTCTATTTCATTACCTGCTGCATCAGTTTCTACGAATGTTACGTTCAGCACGTTATCATCGCTGCTAACAGACTCAGGTTCAGTCATATTGCCGAAACGGGTGCGCAGGCGCTCAACTTCTTCGTTCAGCATTTCGTCTGTTATTTCCACTTTATAGCGGGTAAGATTCTGTTGCGACAGTTCCGGTACCTTAACTTCAGGCTTCATGCCCACTTCAAAAGTGAAAGTATAATTGTTTGGATTATTGACATCCAGTTGAGAAATATTCAGATCCACAGGCAGGGGCTGTGCAAAAATATCCAGTTTCTCAGTCTCAATATATTTGAAGATCTCACGATCAACAGTACGCAGCACTTCATCGGTAAACAGCGAGGTGCCATACATTTTTTTAATAAGGCCGGTAGGAACCATACCTTTTCTAAAGCCGGGAATATTGGCTTTTTTGCTATAATCTTTTAAAGATTTTTCAAAAGAAGGCAGATAGTCTTCTTTATTGATAGTAACGCTTAAATGCTTGTGTAAGGGAGCAACCTCTTGCTGAGTTACTGTAGCCATAAATTTCTATTGTTGTATAGTTGTAATAACGAACAAGGAACAAAAAATAAAGAATCAAATGAATGTTCACTTACCAATCTTCAATGTTCAATTTTTTAAATGAACCTTGAAGGTGGACCTCCCAATGGTGTTCAGGAGTGACTTGAACATTTTCTTCACTTCATTATTCTTTATTCCTTGTTCCTTTTCGACATTCGTCCTGTGCGGATGGAGGGACTCGAACCCCCATGCCTCGCGGCGTTAGATCCTAAGTCTAATGCGTCTACCAATTTCGCCACATCCGCTCTTGTTCAGTTCAAAGTTTTCAGTTCATAATTCAAAGTCAAGGAATATTAAAATTTTTCGGCTTTGAACTCAGAACTTTGAACTTTTAATTTGAATTCGGGTTGCAAATGTAGGAGTTTTTACACAAGTTGTTAATCCTTTTTCTTGTTAAAAAAAACATTTCATAAAAAACCTAAATTCGTAACGTATGGAGACTGTCGCGCAAAAGCCTAAATATAACTTGAATGATGAACAGGAAAAGAAACTGATCCTGAGGGAATACCGTGCCCTGCAACGAGCATTGAAGGCGCGCGCTAAGACCGGCGACCGGAAGTTGATACGTCACGCTTTTGAAATTGCTGCCGATGCGCACAAAAGTATGCGCCGCAAAAGTGGAGAGCCATACATTTTACATCCATTGGCAGTTGCGCGCATTTGTGTGGAAGAAATAGGTTTGGGTATCCGTTCCACTATTTGTTCCCTTTTACACGATACTGTAGAGGATACGGATATCTCTTTGGAAGATATTCAACGGGAGTTCGGCAGCGAAATCGCAAAAATTGTGGATGGCCTGACCAAGATTTCCAACGTCATTGATGTAAATGCCTCCCAGCAAGCCGAAAACTTTAAAAAGATCCTCTTAACCCTTACTGACGACCCGAGGGTTATTTTGATAAAGCTGGCCGACCGCCTCCACAATATGCGCACGCTCGACAGCATGAAGCATGAAAAGCAGTTAAAGATTTCTTCCGAAACCGTTTATGTATACGCACCGCTGGCTCACCGTATGGGGCTGTACAATATGAAAACGGAAATGGAAGACTTGTCCATGAAGTACCTGGAGCCGGATACCTACAAGGAAATTGCCCGTAAACTGGCCGAAACTAAAAGGGAGCGGACCCGCTACATCAATGAATTTATCAAGCCTTTACGGGACAACCTGGAAAAGGAGGGGATGAACTTTGAAATATATGGCCGTCCGAAGAGCATCCATTCCATATGGAATAAAATGAAAAAGAAGGGTGTATCTTTTGAAGAAGTTTACGACCTCTTCGCCATCCGAATTATATTAAATTCTCCGCAAGAAAAAGAAAAGGAGGATTGTTGGAAGGTTTATTCCATGATTACAGACCAATACAACCCCTCTCCGGAACGTTTACGCGATTGGTTAAGCAATCCTAAGAGCAACGGCTACGAGGCGCTGCATACTACCGTAATGGGCCCTCAGGGTAAATGGGTGGAGGTGCAGATCCGTACCAGGCGCATGAATGAGATTGCCGAAAAAGGTCTGGCCGCCCACTGGAAATACAAAGAAGGCACCCACAATGAAAACCGGTTTGATAAATGGTTCACCCAGATCCGGGAAGTGATCACAAACCAGGATGTAGATTCTGTAGACTTTCTGCAGGACTTTAAACGCAGCTTCCTGGCCGAGGAAATTTATGTTTACACCCCCAAGGGCGATGTAAAAATGCTGCCCGTTGGCGCTACCGCCCTTGACTTTGCATTTTTAGTGCACAGTGAGGTGGGGGCCAAATGTATCGGTGCCAAGGTTAACCACAAACTGGTACCCATCAGCCATAAACTCCGCTCCGGCGACCAGGTGGAGATCATTTCTTCCAACAAACAAAAACCCAGCGAAGACTGGCTCAACTTTGTTGTCACTGCCAAGGCGCGCACCAAGATCAAAGACGCTTTAAAAGAGGAAAAGAAATCTGTAGCTGAAGAAGGGAAATACACACTTCAACGCAAGCTAGAGGGAATTGGCGCCGCTTTCAATCATCACAATATCGATGAGCTGATCAATTGGTATAAAGTAGGCTCCGGGCTTGAACTCTACTACCAGATCGCAATCAAAAATATAGACCTGAAAGATTTAAAAGAATTCAAGGTCATTGGCGATAAACTGGAAGCACCCAAACCGGTAACAAAACCGGCCGAGCCCAAGCCTGAAATTATTCACCCGGCCCTGCCTAAAAAGGATGCTGAGCTGGTGATCTTTGGCGAGAGCAGCGATAAGATCATGTACAACCTTGCCAATTGCTGCAAACCCATCCCCGGCGACGATGTTTTTGGCTTTGTAACAACCGGCAAGGGGCTGACCATTCACCGCACCTCTTGTCCTAATGCTACCAAGCTAATGTCAAATTATGGGCACAGGATCGTGAAAACCAAATGGGCTAAAAACAAGGAGATTTCCTTTCTCACCGGTCTTAAAATTGTCGGTATGGACGATGTCGGCATCATCAACAAGATTACCAATGTGATCAGCGGAGACATGGGGTTAAATATAGCCGCCCTGACCATCGAATCGAAAGAAGGCCTTTTTTCAGGCAGTATCAAACTGTTCGTCCATGACAAAGAAGAACTCGACGAACTGGTAACAAACCTTAAAGGACTGAACGGCATCCACTCTGTAGACCGCTTCGATGCAGAAGCCTCGAGTTGAAATGTTTACGGTTTGTGGTTAATAGACTTAAACCACAAACTCCAATTTTCCCCTACTTTTGCCACTCAATTTAATAACTCCTTTATGGTTGATGTTATACTGGGTCTTCAATGGGGCGATGAAGGCAAGGGTAAAATAGTAGATTATTTCGCATCTCAATATGACGTTATAGCCCGCTTCCAGGGTGGGCCCAATGCAGGTCATACACTTTATGTGGGTGATAAAAAGATCGTTCTTCACCAGATCCCTTCCGGCGTATTTCACCAGGGTACGGTAAATCTGATCGGAAATGGTGTGGTATTGGATCCTGTAACACTACGTCGTGAAGCTGAAACAGTGGCTGCTTTTGGTGTTGATCTTCGCAAGAATCTTTTTATATCAGAGCGCACCAATCTAATTCTGCCAACACACCGTGCATTGGATAAAGCCGCTGAAATGGCCAAAGGCAACGAAAAGATCGGTTCTACGCTGAAAGGTATCGGACCTGCCTATATGGATAAAACCGGCCGCAACGCTTTACGTGTAGGCGATTTATTGCACAAGAGCTTTACCACTTCATATATCAAATTACGCTTGAAGCATCAAAAGCTTCTGGATAATTACAACTTTACTGAAGACATATCATCCTGGGAAGAAGAATTCCTGGACGCCATCGAATTCTTACGCGGCTTGAATATTGTCAATGGAGAATACTTTATTAATCAGAAAATTAGTGAAGGTAAAAAGGTTCTGGCCGAAGGTGCGCAAGGCAGTATGCTGGATATAGACTTTGGTACCTTCCCGTTTGTTACTTCTTCTAATACTATTTCTGCTGGTGTTTGCAATGGATTAGGTATTGCTCCGCAGAAGATCAAAGAGGTGTTGGGTGTTTCCAAAGCTTATTGTACCAGGGTAGGAAGCGGTCCTTTCCCAACAGAGCTGGAAAATGAAACCGGTGAACAACTGCGAAAAATTGGTCATGAATTCGGAGCCACTACCGGAAGGCCCCGTCGTTGTGGCTGGATGGACCTTGTTGCCCTCCAATATGCCTGTATGATCAATGGCGTTACGCAAGTTGTTATGACTAAAGCTGATGTTCTGGATGCCTTCAGCGAGCTTTCTGTTTGTACTTCTTACAAGATCAATGGAAATGAAGACGTTAAGGTGCCTTTCCAAATGACCTGGAACAAAATAGAACCTGTTTACCAAACCTTTAAAGGCTGGAACACAGACACAACGGCTATTAAAGATGCCAATGCATTGCCCCAGGAAATGAAGAATTATGTTGCCTTTTTGAATGAGAAGTTGGGTGTGCCTATAAGCTATATTTCTAACGGACCAGGCCGCGACCAATTGATAAAGGTAATTTAAAAAGCATAGAGTATTAGGAATTGGAATCAGGGAATAATTTTGTAAGCTTTTAAAGGCCTGATTATCATTTTTATATTTCCTTTTAAAGGGAAACAAAAAAATGTTTTTGAAAATTTGGCTAATTAAAAACTTCGCCGAAATTTTACACCGCTTAATGTTACGAATATGTCGATACTAACTGTAGAACCTAAGTTTGAAGAAAGCACATTAATAGAAACTTTAATCGCACAGGCCAGAGGAAGAGCCCCAAAAAAGAAAGTGGAAGAAGATGAAGCCAACTTTGATGAAGAGGTAGTTCCAAAAAAGTCAGCTAAAAAGGCAGCAGCTAATGATGAGGATGAGGATGATCTGGATGACGAGGATGATCTGGATCTGGAAGATGAAGATGATGACTGGGATCCCGACTTCGAGGAGTTTGATCTGCCCAAATCAAAAAAAGGTGGCGGTAAAAAAGGTGAAGAAGAAGATGAAGATATAAAGTTTGAAGAAGATGAAGACTTCAAAGACATGGATCTGTTTAATGATACTGGCTTTGACGACGAAGACGAAGATTTTTAATTCATATTTTAATTAGATATCCTGGCTAAGCGTAGCTATTCTATTAGTGATGTAGTGCAGGTAAAAACAAAAATGTTGAACTGGGCTAACCAGTTCAACATTTTTTGTTATCTGGATAACCAGTACTACGACTTTCAGCCACATTATTATGAATGTTTGTTGGCTGTTGGTGCCAGTGCACGCATCAATTCCGATACAACTGAGCTATCCGGATTGGACCATTTTCTGTCCCAACAAAAAGGCTGGAGCTTTGGCCATATTTCCTATAATTTGAAAAGCAGGCTGCATGGATTAATCAATGATAAGCCGGACTCTATAGGTTTTCCCGACTTTTACTTTTTTGTACCTGAGGTAGTATTATCTGTTAACAATAACTGTCTTTTCATAGAAGCTTTATCGCCAGAGGAAATATATTCCCAGATAATGCAACAGGAGGTGCATGCTATTCAACCACATGAACCATTAAATATTCAGCAACGGATTACGAGATCGGAATATCTGCAAGCAGTTCAAAAGCTACAGAAGCATATTTTAAGAGGAGATTGTTATGAGATTAACTTATGCCAGGAGTTCTTCGCAGAAAATGCCGTTGTTGATCCTCTATCCATCTTTCGGAAGCTGGTTTCTGTTTCACCAACGCCTTTTTCTGCTTTCTATCGCCTGAATGATCAGTACCTTATTTGTGCCAGTCCTGAACGTTATATAGCCAGGGAAGGACAAAAGATACTTTCTCAGCCTATGAAGGGCACTGCAAAAAGAAGCCTTCAAGATAAAGTTGAAGATAAAAGGTTAATAGAAGATTTGCGAACCAGTGCAAAGGAACGGGCAGAAAATGTTATGGTAGTAGACTTGGTTCGTAATGACCTGTCAAAGATTTGCAAAGATGCTTCTGTAAAGGTTGATGAGTTATTTGGTATTTATACATTCCCGCAGGTGCATCAGATGGTTTCAACTATCAGTGGTGAATTAGAAAATAATGTTCCGTTTTCTGAGATACTCTCAGCCACTTTTCCAATGGGCTCAATGACAGGTGCTCCTAAGTACAGAGTCATGCAATTGATTGATCAATACGAACCTTCAGCAAGGGGTATCTACTCTGGTTCAGTTGGCTATTTTGATCCGCAAAGGAACTTTGACTTTAATGTGGTGATCAGAAGCATTATGTATAATGCCTCAAACAGATACCTTTCTTATCAGGTAGGCTCGGGTATTACTTTTTATAGCGACCCAGAAAAAGAGTGGGAGGAGTGTTTACTTAAAGCAGAGGCGATAAAGAAAGTTCTAAGTTCATGACCTCACCTTCCGTCCATTGTCAACATTAAGTGGATGGATTGCTCCAGTATTTGTGGCTTATTTGCCTGGAACAACAGCATTTTATCAGCCGGTAAACGCAGATCAAAACTTCCGTTAGCTGAAAGTAATTTATCAAAGTTGGGGTTTAGCCGATTGAACGTTACTAAATCCATTTGGATCACTTGCACTATGATCAGGGAATGGTATTTGCCACTGATGTTCATGGTTTCCGTATTGGTGTCATCAGTGGTAGCCTTGATTGCTTCATTGAGCATGAAGTTTTCCCTTTCTTTCTTAGTTAAAGTAGTTACGCCACCATCACCTTCCATAATATAATGGGTGGCTATAAATTTCTTAACATGATTCCTTGATTCTTCAGGAAGGTAGTATTGCAGGTCCCAAAAGTTACGGCTGCCGCTTCTGCGCATAGCAGAATATACGTTGCCTGGACCTCCATTATATGCCGCAATTACCAGGAGCCAATCACCAAACTGGCCATACAACTGGGTGAGATAGCGGGCTGCAGCATGTGTGCTCTTGAAGAAGTCTGTACGTTCATCATTTAGATTATTAACGCGTAAACCCATTAAGCGGGCAGTTTCTGGCATAAACTGCCAGGGACCGACCGCACCAGCCCAGGAAACTGCATATGAATGCAGGTTTGATTCAATGACAGATAAATATTTTAATTCAACGGGCAAACCGTGTTGAGCAAGGATGCCATTCATTAAGTCAAAATAAGGTTTTCCCCAGCCTTTCATTTTATACAAATGGGAACGGTAGCGGCTCATGTAGTCTTGAACAAAACTTATCGCTTGCGGATTAAGCTTGTTGACATTTAAACCATGGGAGGTAGTCCTTATAAACAAGTCTTTGAATCCATCTTTAGGATCTGCGGATACTTTTCCTTTAATGATAGAGTCTCTGAAGAAATAGTTTGCTTCGCCTTCCCGCCAGGTTTTGGCTGCAGCATCTTTTATAAAAGATCCCGCAAGGAATATGGCTAACAATATAACTTTCTGCATGACCACTTTTTTGATG
>CBKWHA010000243.1:0-7906 GCA_966674115.1 uncultured Chitinophagaceae bacterium | reverse complement strand
TAACCTCAGTTTCTTCAACTTATAGTCGTAAAGAAACAATCCTTTATGCCGCACAAATACCCAAACCCTTTTATCCGTTCCAATTTTAATGGAAGGAACTTCAAAGTTCTTGAAATGAACCGGTTCTTTATCAACAGGCAATTGAACAGCAACACTATCTCCCTTAGGACAAAAAAGCAAGCCCATATTCTCTGTAGCCAAAAACATATTGCCTTGTTCATCTCTTTCAATGTCCTTGATTACAGAAGTCACCTTATTTTTCTTATCCCTGGACTCCCAATAATAAACCGGAGAAAAATCACCGGTAAGATTCCGGTAAATACAGGCACCCTGGCGGGTACCCACCCAGATATTACCATTTTTGTCTTCATCAATGGTATTGATCCAGTTGTTAACTAAAGAAGCAGAATTTTTGAAGTTATTTCTGAAAATCCGGAACTCATAGCCATCGTATCGGTTGAGACCATCATAAGTGCCAAACCACATAAACCCCCGATGATCGCGATAGATGCACCGTACAGAATTGTTAGACAATCCTTGTTCTATGCCTAAATAGGTTGTAATGGGATAATCGGATGCCAGCAATCCATTCAGCATAAAAAATTGAACCAATACAATGGCAGAGCAACGTTTCTCAAATATGTTTTTCATACAGCAATAATCAAGTTTATCAGTTCAGGAGGCAGGAATTCCAGGCCGCTGAACAACCAAAGGTTACAGGATTTTAGGTCCGTAATCTTTGAAATAAACAAAAAATTTGATCTTTTTAAAAGTAGGTTTCCAGCATGGTCAGAAGTGGCTTTTCCTGGTGGATGGTAAGTCAAAAAATATTTCACATAGCAATAAATGCCGGAATGATCGTGAATCTAAAGATATACTTTCTGTGGAAAGTAAATGATCAAAACTTTTTTTCTTTACTGGTTAATGAAAATAATTACAAAAAAAATGAAAAGTAGAGAGGAAAATTTAGCCTTATAGGAGGTATATAAACCAAAAAAAGAGGGTAAATTGGTCATTTACCCTCTTTCAAAGATCGTTACAGTAATATTAGCACTTATGCATTGGCCAGTGCCCTGTCCAGATGTACATAGCCACCGTCTACGTGGATGATCTGACCTGTGGTATGGCTAGACTTGGGGGAGAGCAGAAACACCGTCATGTTGGCGATCTCTTCGGCGGTGGTCATGCGATTTTCCAATGGGATTTTTGAAGTTATTTCTTTTAACTTTTCTTCCGGGTTTGGTAGGGTCTTGATCCAGCGTTCATACAAGGGTGTATAACATTCTGCAACAATAACCGCATTGACCCTGATACCATACTTCAACAATTCCACAGCCCACTCCCTGGTAAGCGCATTCCGGCCACCGTTAGCGGCGGCATAGGCTGAGGTACCCCCTTGTCCGGTTTCTGCTGTTTTGGAACCAATGTTGACAATGGAGCCTTTTGATTTGATTAACTCAGGAAGCGCATGGTGTGCCATCAGGTAATAATGCACCACATTACGGTGTAAACTTTCCATGAACCCCTCATAGGTGCCGTGCTCCAGTCCCACCCCATCGTTGACACCGGCATTGTTCACCAGCCCGTCGATGCGGCCAAATTGATCCACCACCGTTCGGACTGCTTTTTCACATTCCTCTGGCTTGGTGAGTTCCGCAACCACGGCAAATGCTTTGCCGCCGGAAGCTGCCACTTCATCTACTGTATTCTTGTTATCTTGTTCGCTTCTACCTACAATAACAGGTATAGCCCCTTCTGTAGCAAGTGCCTTTACTATGCCTTCACCAATCCCTTTGGCTCCTCCTGTCACAATGATGACTTTATCTCTTAAACCTAAATCCATAGTTTTAAATGATTGCGGTTTCTTGTAAAGAATGTTTCCTTTCACTGGATGAATAGGAGATTACGTTTTGAGTGGCGGTGCCCAGCCCGTCGATGCCCAGTTCTACCACGTCTCCGGGTTGGAGGTAGACCTGGGGGTTCATGCCCAGTCCCACCCCAGCGGGTGTACCGGTAGAGATGATGTCTCCGGGCAAAAGGGTCATAAAGCGGCTCACGTAGGAGATCAGAAAAGGGATCTTGAAGATCAAATTGGCGGTGGTGCCATCCTGCATCATTTTGCCATTGAGCTTCAGCCAGAGGCGCAGGTTGTCCACCTCTTCCACCTCGTCTTTGGTGGCCAGGAAGGGGCCTACGGGGGCAAAGGTATCACAGCCCTTGCCCTTGTCCCAGGTGCCGCCCTTCTCCAGCTGGAACTCCCGTTCACTGACGTCATTGTGCAGCACATACCCAGCTACATAGTCCAGGGCTTCTGCTTCCGCCACATAGCTGGCCCGTTTGCCCATCACTACGGCCAGTTCCACCTCCCAGTCTGTCTTCTGGGAATCCTTGGGGATCATGATGGCATCATTGGGACCCACCAGGGCGGTGGTGGACTTCATGAACAGGACAGGCTCGGCCGGTGTGGCCGCCCCGGTTTCTTTGGCGTGGTCGGCATAGTTCAACCCGATGCAGACGATCTTGGAGGGGCGGGCCAGGGGGGCGGCCAGGCGCACGTCTGCCGATACCTGGGGGAGCCTGGCTTTATTGGCTTGTACAAATTGCGCCAGGCGGCTGACCCCATCGCTTTCAAAAAAGGGTTCATTGTAGTCTTCACCAAAAGCAGACACGTCATAGTATTGTCCATCAAGGATCACCCCAGGTCTGACCTGAGCCCCCTCATACCATCTGATTAATTTCATAGTGGTTAATAGTTTGTAATTTATTTAAAATGGTCTATGGGTAATTGACCATAGACATTAATTAATTATTGAGTTTGATGAACCCGCCATCAATTGGGTAATCGCAACCAGTAATAAAGGAAGCTGCATCTGAACATAAATATAGGATCAAATGGGCGATCTCCTCAGGCTTCGCCATTCGGCCAATGGGCTGGGTTTTGGAGAGCTTCTCGAACATCTCATCTTCTCTTCCGGGATAATTCTTTTTCAAAAACCCGTCCACAAAAGGGGTATGCACCCGGGCAGGAGAAATACAATTGCAGCGAATGCCTTCATTAATATAATCCCTGGCTACAGATAAAGTCATGGCATAAACAGCACCCTTGCTCATAGAATAGGCAAAACGATCAGGAATGCCAACATTGCTGGCAATGGAGGCCAGGTTTAAGATCACTCCCCTTCCTTTTTGTTTCATGATGGGTATAGCTGCAGCCAAACAATTGTACACACCTTTTACATTAACCTTATAAACCCGGTCAAAATCTTCTTCCGAGGTACTATCTGCTTTGCCAATATGAGAGATACCTGCACTATTGACAAGTATATCGATCCTGCCAATTTTTGAAAGTGTATCACTCACCTGGCTTTGGTTGGTTACGTCACACGGGTGAGCAAATGCTTTGCCCTCCTCATATTTGATCTTGTTATGGTTAATGTTCCCGACTACACTATCTACTGCTTCTTCATTTAAATCAATAGCGTGCACCTCTGCACCCCTTGCGGCAAATAACAATGCCACTGCTCGTCCAATACCACTACCGGCACCTGTAACAACAGCTACTTTCCCTTTTAAATCATTCATGATTCGCTATAGTTTATAAATAACTCGGTTAATAATTAAAGAGACACACCTCGCTTCCAGGGGATAAAATCATCTTGCCCTAACAACACCGCTTTGGGTATTTCCTCCCCGCTGGCTGCCCTGATGCAATACTCCAATATCTCCTCTCCCATTTGTTCTATGGTTTTTTCTCCCCGGATAATGGCTCCGGTATCAATATCAATGATATCACTCATTCTTGTTGCCAGAGCGGTATTGGTAGCCACCTTAATGGTGGGACATACAGGATTACCGGTAGGCGTACCCAAGCCGGTGGTGAATAAGATCAAAGTAGCCCCTGAAGCGGCTTTTCCAGTAGTGGCCTCAACATCATTGCCGGGCGTACAGACCAGACTTAATCCAGGTTTTGTAACCGGCTCTGTATAATCCACTACATCTTCTACAGGAGACGAGCCTCCCTTTCTGGCAGCACCAGTTGACTTGATGGCATCTGTGATCAGTCCATCCTTAATGTTACCTGGAGAGGGATTCATATGAAAGCCGGAACCCAGTTTTTCAGCTAAATCATTATAGGATTCCATGAGCCCAATGAACTTGTCTGCAGTTTCTTTATTAACGCACCGGTCCAGTATTGCCTGTTCCGCCCCGCAAAGCTCAGGAAACTCAGCCAGCAGCACTTTTCCACCCAATGCCACCAACAGGTCAGAGGTATAGCCTACAGCAGGATTGGCAGAAATGCCGCTAAAACCATCACTACCACCACATTTGACCCCAATGGTCAGCGCACTCAGCGGTGCCGGCTCCCTTTTGGTTTGGTTGATCTGGATAAGACCTTCAAAGGTTTTTTGAATGGCCTGGCAAATAAGCTGTTCTTCACTTTTCTCTTTTTGCTGTTCAAATACAAAAAGGGGTTTATCAAAAGTAGGATTGCGTTTTTTCAGGTCATCCAAAAAATATTCTACCTGTAGGTGCTGGCACCCAAGACTCAGTACTGTTACTCCTCCTACATTGGGATGATCGGCATAAGCAGCCAGCAAAGAACTAAGAGTAGCAGCATCCTGCCTGGTGCCCCCACATCCGCCCGGATGGTTTAGAAATTTAATGCCATCTACATTTTCAAATACCCTTTCAGAGGTATTGGCGTTTGCGGGATGAAAACTAACCGCGCTTATGTCTTCCCCCTGCTTGTATGCCTTTAAAAGATCTTTGGTAAAACGACCATACTTATCGCTTTGGGCATAACCCAGTTCTTTGAGCATGGCTTCCTTGATGGTGTCCAGATTACGGTTCTCGCAAAATACCATGGGTACAAACAGCCAGTAATTGGCAGTGCCTACCCTGCCATCACTGCGATGGTAGCCCAAAAAAGTCCTGCTTTTGTATTTGGATACGTCTGGTACCTGCCACAGGTTTTGAAAACCTTGATATACATAAGCACCTGCTGCATGGTGTGTATTGGCAGTGGTCATCAGACTACCCTGAGACACCGCTGTTTGGGTTTTACCCACCAGAGTCCCGTACATGATCACTTCCTCACCCTGCTCCATATCGCGGATAAAGAACTTATGCTTGGCAATAATGGCATCACGAAGCATAATAACAATGCCGCCATGATGAATGGGCGTACCTTGGGGCAAGTCCACAAGCGCCACTAATACATTGTCCTTAGGATGAATTTGTAAGAAAGTTTGTAGTTGTTTTTGCATTATAATCGATGATACCGTCAATGAATTATTGTACAAGCAAAAAAAGAATTTATGTGCATGAAATTGCTACACAGTATTGCCCAACTATTCAACAATTTTGGCATTACAAGCGTAAAAAGCTCATAAAATAAGCTATCTTGGCATATTATCGTCGATTTCACCTGATACAATGTCAATTAAGTTCAATGAGACCGCAATTACTTAAAGTATCTAAAGGACCCGGCCACTCTTTTAGTGTACGTCAGGACCTGGGTCCGCATGTTAATACCCGCTGGCATTATCATAAGGAAGTTGAATTGATCCATTTCAATGATGGTGAAGGAACACAATTTATTGGCGACAGCATTTCCAGGTTTAAACAAGGTGATGTGGTGCTGGTAGGTAGCAACCTGCCACATTATTGGCGTTTCGATGATGTTTATTTCGATGAGAACTCAAGAAAATCCGCGGATGTAAGGGTAGCACATTTTCATGAAAACTTTTGGGGCGATCAATTTCTTGAATTGCCCGAAAATATTTCCTTGAAAACAGTATTGGAAAAAGCTAAAAGAGGCATACAAGTAACGGGTGAACACAGAAATATTGTAGCAGAATTTTTAAACAAATTACTGGCAGCCGAAGGTCCGCAAAGAATTCTGTTGCTTATAGAAGCGCTGAACACCATTGCCAATTGCAAAGAATTAAACCCCCTTTCCTCAATTGGATTTAAGCAGGATTTCTTAGAATCGGAAAAAGACCGGATCAACGCTATTTATGAATACTCAATGAAGAACTTTAAACGAAAAATCCTGCTGGAGGAAATCGCTGAAGTTGCCAACATCAGTCCAAACTCTTTTTGCCGTTTTTTCAAATCCAGAACAAGAAAAACCTATTCCCAGTTCCTGACAGAGCTGAGAGTAGGTCATGCCTGTAAACTACTCATGGAAAATAATCTGAGTGTGAAACAAATTTGCTTTGAAAGCGGCTTTCAAAATTTTACTTCCTTTCATAAATATTTTAAACTCACAACTGGAAAAAGTCCTTTGGTTTACCAAAAGGAGTTTATGCCAGATTAAATAATTTCTACCCAGATCCTTAACTATCGGGTAAGCATTCAAAAAAATTATTATTAATAAATTTGCAACAAGAAAAATTGTTGCCGTCGTATGAGATCTGTAAATATCTTTTTCGACAATAAGACTTTTTCTATTCATTACGACATTGAAACTTTTACAATTGGTGCGAAAAAGGACAGTCCAATTGTGAATGTGTTTTCTGTATTTTTAAAGGAACCTACACTTATTGATGTAGCAGGCCAACACTTCTCACTGGTGCATGACATAACACAACCGGGAGCTGAAATCATATTTAATATCAGAAACCCTCTTAATGACGAAGAAAAACGTTTAAAGCAAATTATAGCCAAAGCTATTTACAAGGATTTTTACGATTATCCCTATCTTTCTTCTGGCTAACCTCCAGTCTTTCTTCTAACTGATTTATTGATAAAAGCAATAATCCGGATGCGTCTGCTGATGCCTGTCTAAAGCACATCAGTATGATTATCAATTCTAAAAAAGAAAATTTTAAAAGTAATTTGTAAAATATTTGATTTTATAAAATATGTCATTATCTTGACCGTAAAAATACGTACCAGCTATGAGAAAAATACCTACCCCAACAAAACCCGAACTGGTTATTAATGACATTGAACTTAGAAAAGCTAAACTGCTGCTCAGGGCCATTAACCACAGGCTAAGGCAACAGATATTGCAATTTATTCACAGCAAAAAGCAAACATCAGTAACACCATTGTATGTATCGCTCCACCTGGAACAATCAGTTGCCTCTCAGCACCTGGCTATACTGCGAAGGGCAGGATTGGTAAATACAACCAAAGAAGGCAAGTTCATTTACTACAGTGTTAACTATCAAAAGATAGATGACATGCAAAAAGTGGTGAAGAACTTTTTAAGCGCATAGTTGATGCTATGCGCTTAAAACTTATGCATTATTAAGACTGAATCAGGTGCTGCCAAATAATTTCATATATATCTTTTGCTACAATACTATCCTTTTCCACTCCTTTATCTGTAATCAATACAGGATGAAAAGACCGGTCAGCTACTAAGCTGCCATGAGATCCTTTTACCAAAGTTGCATCGAGAGGAATAACATCCATAACATAGCGAAAACCTAGTTTTTTCCTTAGCAGTTTGTAGGCAGCACGAGCTTTCGAGGTCATAAACAATTCTACTGGATCATAACCTGGCTTTTTGTGTATGTCCACTACTCTGGCATAATCCGGGGCTTTGGCATCATCCATCCAAAAATAGTAGGTAAACCAACTGTTATCATTTGCCATTAACACGAGGTCTCCGGCTCTTTCATGGTCAATATGATACAGCTTCTGTGCTGCACGATCCAATACCAACGCAACACCCGGAATATCTTCCACAATTTGTTGCACTTGAGCCGTTACGTCAGGATTATTGATGTAAATATGCGCTATCTGGTGATCGGCCACCGCAAAAGCCTTTGATGCACCCGCATCCAATAATTCTAAGCCACGTTCTACTCTTATACTCAATAATCCTTTTGCCCGCAATATTCTATTGATATGTATGGGCTGGTTTACATTCGTAATTCCATATTCTGAT
>CBKWHA010000242.1:0-8003 GCA_966674115.1 uncultured Chitinophagaceae bacterium | reverse complement strand
TCTTTGATGAAAAAGAGAATTGGAAGAATTTTTCAATTTCCACAACAGAAAACGACGGCCATCCATTCTGGGTGGAATACAAGAGTCGTTATGCCAATAGCCTGGCCGAAGCAGAGAAAAACAACCTGGAAACCTTTGATGAGGTACTTTTCCAACATCGCGAATCACACTATACCTTATCGGCCAAAGCCAACAGGGCAGCCTTATTCATCATGCTGTACCGGGGTTATCCGCTCTTGCAATTGCCTTTCCAGTTATTGAATAATTTATTGGAAATAGACGAACAGCTAAGCACCTGGCGCCATCGCCACATGAACATGGTGCACCGCATGATCGGCACCCGCATTGGCACTGGCGGCAGCAGCGGTAAAGACTATCTTAAAGCTGCCGCCGACAAACACTACATATTTAAAGAAATAGCGCAGCTCACATCCTTCCTCATAGAACGACGAAAGTTACCCCAACTACCAAAGGCAATTGGAAAAGAGTTGGGGTTCGCTGAAAAGCCTGATCAATAATCTTGTTCCCCCAAAACTCGTTAAATAGTATAATAATTTATTTACCTTGCATTACTTTATTTTATAATCCTTATCTCATAACTACCATATCCACTTTATAGAGAACTGCCTCTCTCTATGTAAACAGTAGCATCCCTGTAAATAGTATCCTTCACTTTTAAAATATGAGGTTATGGTAAAACATTCATTTATCTATTTAGCGGTAATTACTTCTGTTACTTTCATGAGTTTTCAAACCCTGGTAGCACAAGGCCCTTCACCCTTCTTAAAAAAACATTCTCCATTTTGGAACCTTGAAGGCAACTCTAATGCTTCTGCATCCTCCAGGCTAGGTACTACTAACTCCACTCCTTTACGGCTTATTACCAACAATGCCGAACGAATGCGCATTACTGAAAGTGGAAAAGTAGCCATAGGCACTTCAGCTCCGGCTACTTCTGCACTGTTTGAAGTAAAGTCCACCACCAAGGGTGTGTTGATCCCAAGAATGACCTATGTCCAAAGAAATGCCATAGCTTCTCCTGCCCAGGGGCTTTTGATCTTTCAAACCAATGGCACCAAGGGATTTTACTACTATGATGGAGGCTGGAAAGCTGTGGCTCCTGTAAGTAGTGGCGCCAATACGGCTCTTTCCAATTTGAGTGCTACTACAGCTATCAATACGCATCTTTTGCCCAATATTACTAATGAAAGAAACTTAGGCTCTGCTTCCCTTGCCTGGAAAGACCTTTTTCTCAGGGGTCATGTTTACCTAGACGGTCTTCGTTATATCACCAGCATAAGCACAGTCAACAGCACTTTTATTGGAGCCAATGCCGGCAATATCACCACTACAGGTATTAACAATACTGCCATTGGTTCTCAAGCTTTAACTAATAATACTACGGGTGATTATAATACAGCGACTGGTCTTAATGCCTTAGAAAACAATACGACAGGCAATAATAATACAGCAACAGGTGCTTTGGCCTTAGTAAGCAATACTATAGGCAGTGATAATACAGCAACCGGTGTTAATGCCTTAATAAGCAATACGACAGGCAATAATAATACGGCAACAGGTCTTAGTGCCTTATACTTTAACACTATAGGCAATTATAATACAGCAACCGGTGTTGGTGCCTTAACATTCAATACTGAAGGTAGTAGTAATACAGCAACTGGTGTTAATGCTTTATACAACAATGTTACGGGCTATGCGAATACAGCCACTGGTTACCAGGCCTTATTCAACAGTACCACTGGTTTCGCCAATACTTCAGTTGGCAATAATGCTCTATATAGCAATACTACCGGCAGATGGAATACGGCTATGGGATCTGATGCCTTATTTAGCATTACGTCAGCGGAAACCAATACAGCCATTGGTGTGGAAGCCTTATTTGGCAATCAGATAGGTAATGGAAATACAGCAGTGGGTTTCCAGGCTTTAAATAATGTAACTTCAACATATGAAAATACCGCCATTGGCTTAGGGGCAGGCAGTTATGCAACCATCGATCCATCACAAGGAACATTTGTAGGGGCATTTGCCCGTTCAGTTGATTACCTCTCCAACGTGACTGCTATTGGTTATTTTGCTTATGCAACGGCCTCTAACCAGGTTAGGATCGGTAATGAAAATGTTACCTCCATTGGTGGATATGCAGGATGGACAAACCTGTCCGATGGCCGGTACAAAAAGAATCTGAAAGAAGATGTGCCTGGGTTAAGCTTTATCAATAAGCTGCGTCCTGTTACCTATACCCTGGATGTAGAAGGTATTGAAGGTGCCATCAAAACTAGCAGTCCCGTCAATACAAATAAGAATAGTACTGCACTGAAACAGTTAAACCGCCAGCCCAAAGCGGAAGAAGTAAAAGCCAGGCAGGAAAAAGCAAAGATCCGCTACACTGGTTTTGTCGCCCAGGATGTAGAAAAAACCGCTCAGGAGCTCAACTATGACTTCAGTGGTGTGGACAAGCCTAAGAATGACAAGGACTTTTATGGCCTTCGTTATGGCGAGTTTGTTGTGCCATTGGTAAAGGCGGTACAGGAGTTAAGTAAAAAGAATGAAGAACTAAGTCAGAAAAACGAAGAACTGGAAGTAAGATTACAAATACTGGAATCTTTATTATCAGATCATAACTATAAAGGAGCCAACGCTTCTCTTAACTTGTCTTCTGCTTACCTGGAACAGAATGCTCCCAATCCTTTCAGCAGTAGTACCTTCATTCGTTACCATATTCCCGCTAATGTTATCAATGCTCAAGTAGTGATAACTGATTTGAAAGGAGCTGTGGTAAAAAGTATTGGCTTGAACAGCAAAGGAAGGGGACAAATAACACTCAATACCGGTGCGCTGGCTGCTGGTACTTATAACTATAGCCTTTGGATAGATAACCAGCAAGTAGACAGTAAACAACTCATTGTAACGCGGTAAAATGCATTTTCTTAAACTGCGAAACTATTTAACAGGCAATCAGGTTAACGCTTGTTAAATGGTTTCGCAAAGACCTTTCATCAACAATTATTGATGATTCGATGGCCAGAATGGATGTTTGATATCATGATAAAACAAAAACGTCCATCCTTCTTCCTGCCCCTGTTGCCACCACTGCTGGCGCAATTGCAAGGCTTTATCCGGATCAAAATCGTATTTGGTCTTATATCTCACCTTCATTTGCTGTAATTGAGGGGCTTCATCGCCACCAAAAAATATGGTCTCATTGCCCTCTCTGATCCAGAATGCCTGGTGGTAAGGCGAATGGCCGCTGGTAAGCTGGTAGGAAATATAATCGTCGATCATCCCTTCGTCATCATGCAGCAAATGAACCTGGGGCGATCTGGTCAAAGGTTCCAGTTCTTCAGGAATAAAAGAAGGAAAACCTGTTTCCATAGCAAAGTCCAGCTCTCTCTTTTGCACATAATAAGTGGCATTAGGAAGTGAAAGCCGAGAATGATCTGTATCAAGGCTGATGCCACCGGCATGGTCCTTATGCAAGTGCGTCATCAACACCTTGGTTACTTCTTCAGGTCTGATGCCGGCTTTCTCAAGCGAAGCATGCAATTGCATCTCATCCCGGTGCTTATCGTGAAATCCCAAACCAGTATCCAGCAGCAAAATATCCTTTGAGGTTTTCACTACAAACGGTTGTATCTCTACCAGCAAACTACCAACAGGACGGTCTTGCAAATCATGTTGCTCATCATCAAAAGGAACAAACTGCTTTGTCTTATCAATAGTAAACGACCCTTCAGAAAGAGGAATAATAGTCATGTCCATTCACACCCCAGCCCCTAAAGGGGAGCATCTGCGCTGCAAACCCTACAGGCGGGAAGTTTTAATAATTAAAAAATCGCGGCAAAGCTATAGTTAAAAAATAGAACTACTCCATTTTCGTGTCTACCTCAACACCATTTGCCTGTCCGCATCCAATCTTATTAAAATAAACAAAAGGATCGTGAAGGTTAATAAAGCCGTTCCCCCATAACTAACCAGCGGCAGTGGGATACCAATTACCGGCGCCAGGCCCACGGTCATCGCCACATTGATCGCAATGTGAAAGAAGAAAACCGCTGCCACCCCATACGCGTAACACCGGCTGAAAACGCTTCGCTGTCGTTCGGCCAGGGTGACAATACGGAACAAAAGAATAAGATAAATGACCAGCAGCAGGGTGGTCCCAACAAAACCAAAGCCCTCGCCAATGGTGCAAAAGATAAAGTCGGTACGCTGTTCAGGCACAAAATCATAACGGGTCTGGGTGCCTTTCAACAAACCTTTACCCAATACGCCGCCAGAACCGATGGCAATTTTAGACTGCTTTACATTATAGTCGTTAGCTCCCTCTTTTTTGGCATTGCCCTGCATGGCTACGGCGGGCCCTTTTGCGTATGGATTGTCTTTACCAAAAAGCGAAAAGATGCGCTCTACCTGGTGTTTTTGCAACACATGGGTGAAAATAAAGGGAACAGCAAACCGCTGCACACCTACACAAAGCAGCCAGATAAATACAACAGTTACCAGAGACGATTTCCTCTTCTTGATTTGCCGGCGGTTGATATAAACATAAATAGCGGCAATGGCTGTTAAGATAATGGCCAGCGTATTAGGCTCCATCAAAATGGTCGCAACCACCAATGCTGCCATGGAGAAGCCGATCACCAGCACGGTTGGGGAAAGCCCTTCCCGGTACATTACCAGGAAAAAAGAAAAATATACCAGTGCCAGGCCGGTTTCCTTTTGCATGATACTCAGGATGGCAGGAGATAAGGCAATCACAGAGGCGATCAATTGCGAGCGGCCTTTGGTAAAATCTGTATCAGGCCGTGATAAATATTTAGCCAGGGCAAGACATACACTCACCTTACAAAATTCAGCCGGCTGAAACTGGAAGCCGCCAAATCGGATGATAGACTCTGTTCCCTTCACTTCGGAGTGAAAAGGGAAAACCAGCAACATGAAAAAGATGCCGACCGCATACCAGATATTGGCAGTGGCTGTAAAGAACTTGCTGTCTGTAAGCAGGATAAAAACGCCAATCACTGCTGACAGGATAAAAAAGAAAAATTGCTTGCTGTAGTCAGTTCCAAAAGAAAAGAAACTGGAAACAACAGAGTCTCCCTCGCGATAGGTTACGGCAAAGATGGCCAGGATGCCGATAGATACCAGCAGCAGGTACAGCCATATCATGATCACATCAATACCTTTCGACAGGCCAACATTATTACGGTTCATTTATACAATGGGTGTTTTTCTTTTTAGGGTATAACGGTCATCCGGCAGCACTATTTCGGCCTTAGTTACAGCCATGCGTTGTCGCGGCTGGGCAGGTTTTTTGACAGGCTGTGGCTTAGCTGGTTCTTTAGAAGCTGAATCTTTCTTTAGTGTTTGTGACGATCCTTTACGCAGGTACTTTTTAATATAGCTGCTGTCCTTGGTAATCCTGAACCACTCAAAAGCCCTTGCAGAGTCGGCAATGTGTTGTTCCAGCGCCAATATGCTAGGCATCAGGTTTTTTTCTGCCATAGCCTGGGCTTTCTTTACACTTTCAGGACGAAGGGTATCATTTAAATATTTTTCCATTAATAAGGACGCGATGGGAGCCGCCGCTGTTGAACCATACCCAGCGTTTTCCACAACTACAGCAATGGCTATTTTAGGATTTTCCCGTGGAGCAAAGCAAACGAACATTGAGTTCTCGTTCAGCTCTATTTTTTTACCCCCAATGAAACGGAAGTTTTGCGCTGTACCCGTTTTGGCGCAAATATTAATGCCTGGAATAGCAGCTCCTCTCGCAGTACCGCTGGTTACCACATCTTGCATGCCCCAGATCACCGCATCAAAAGCAGAGTCAGAAATATGCGTCAGCGGCTCGTGCTTTACCCGGAACTTATTCAGAAGAGCGGTATCTGCTGGGGATTCATTGTCCACCGACTTTACAAAATGGGGGGTATAATAATATCCTTTATTGGCAATGATGCACATGGCGTTAGCCAGTTGCAAAGGGGTTGATGTCATCATATCCTGTCCAATACCCAGGGTGAGGTTGGTACAGGAGCTCCATACATTCCGGTATACTTTGTTATAAACTGACGTATCGGGAATATTGCCCTTGTCTTCACCAGGCAAGTCTATACCCAACCTTGTACCCAGGCCGAAAGCATTCATATAATCCCTCCATTTGGCATAGCCTTTCTTCACGCTGCTATATTTTGGATTATCCGCCGCCATGCGGTATACATGGGTAAAATAGGAGTTACACGAATTGGCAATAGCCAAACGAAGACTGGCAGCGTGCCCACCGCCTGCGTGTGTACAGGCCGGCTTGCCGATACCACAAGCATAATAACGGCCGCCGCAGGGATAGCCAAACGAGGGTGTGATCAGCCCCTCATCCAATGCCACGAGGCCGCCCAGCGGCTTGAAGGTAGAACCAGGTGGGTATTGTCCTTTGATAGCCCGGTTCAATAGCGGACGGGAAACATCCAGTACAAACTTGCCGTAGGTTTTCCTGAAGTTGGAGCCTGTTAAAGCACTGGGGTCAAAGTTAGGACCGGAAACCATGGCAATAACACCGCCGGTTTTGGGTTCAATGGCAACTACGGCTCCCACCTTATTGGTCATCAGCTTTTCGGCTAACTGCTGCACCTCAACATCGATATAGGTCCGCAATCCGCGGCCGGCAACAAAGGCTGTGTCAAACTCTCCGTTTTCATAATTGCCCACCAGGCGGTTCTTGTTGTCCTTAATTAAGAACTGCACACCGCGTTGTCCCATCAGTATTCTTTCATAATAAGCTTCTAGTCCGCTCCGGCCTACGTAGTCGCCTGGCTGGTAGAAGCCATGGGAGCGGTCAATGATTTTGGAATCGGCCTCACCAATATACCCCATAAAGTGGGCACCCACATTATAAGGATAGGTACGCACCGGGCGTTCCTGCAAAAAGAAGCCCCGGTTAAACCGCCACATGTTTTCCTGCAGGCGCGCGTATTTTTCATGCGACAACAACGGCTCCAGGGCTGTTGGGCGGTAGCGGCCATTCTTAATAATGGCTTCCAACATGCGTTTTTTGAACTCTACGGTATCAATCTCCAGCAACTGGCACAAATAGGCCGTATCCAGGCCCTTCACCTCCGATGGCGTCACCATTAGGTCATACATCAAGGTATTATTAACAATGGCCCTGTTTTTACGGTCATACACAATACCACGGGGCGGATACACGACTTTACGGAAGACGGCATTCTCCTGCGCCAGCTTCTGGTACTTGCTGGAAACCACCTGCAGGTTAAAAAGCTGTGCTATGATAACAAGGAAAACGCCAACAAAAAGTATCCGAATAATATAACTCCTCGACTGGTTAAACACCGACATATTGCATTATGAAGTACGAAGTTAGAGTAGGGGAACTGGATCGTCTTCACAATGCAAAATTTGGTAATCAAAAGCAGATGGACAAATGAGAATTTGTGAAAATTTGATAATATTTGGCTGTTAAGAGTAAAAAATACAACCCGCCAGGAAAAAACAAGCTATTTTAGAACAAACGACAGCTTTACACCCACCGGCGCGCAAATGCTCCACACTTTTGGCCCATAAATAAGAGGGGTTTCTCGTTCTACAGGTTCGTACAAGGAATTAGCCTCTGTAATAGCCTGCTCTTTATAACGGGCGCCAACACCTCCATAAAGATCTAAGAAGATGTGATCTGAGAGTGGAATGATTGCTCCGTTCATAAAGCTGAGACTCAACACATTCTTACGAAAACTAAACTCCTGTAGCCTCTCATAGGAAGGTGTTCCGTTCACAACATCCTTTCCCAACCAGTCTCGAAACTGGTAATCCACCCTTTTGTAGAAGAACTGTGCCTGCCAGTATGAGCGCTTGGATTTTCTATAATAATACCGGATAGCCGGGCGCAGTTCAAAACCCTTGGCCTTCTTTATATCACTTAGATAATAGGTGCTAAATATGTAGCCTACATCAATTGCATAGGCCCA
>CBKWHA010000241.1:0-8007 GCA_966674115.1 uncultured Chitinophagaceae bacterium | reverse complement strand
GGGCAGAGGAGTGGAAAATGTTTATTTCAAAAACATCAGTTACAACGGCCTTAATAATTCTCCCTCCATCATCAATGGTTTGGACAAAGATCATATGGTGCGGGGTGTGACGTTTGAAAACCTGCGCATCAACGGAAGGCTAATCAGCAGTGTGGAAGAGGCAAATATTAAAGTGGGTGAGTTTGCTAAAAACATAACATTCAAAAATTCACAACCGGTAAAACGGAGTTTAACGAGTGCGGCAAACTAAAGGCGATAGAAAAATTATAAACCAAATGAAATAACCAACAACGATAAAACTAAGGTCTTGCCATGAATCAAATGAAACGCTTGTCATTTTTCCTGTTGCTTTTTTGCAGCATTACTGTAACAGCACAAACATTTGTGCATCCCGGTGGCTTGCATACGCAAACCGATTTAGACCGGATGAAAACACAAGTGGCAGCCAGAGCGCATCCCTGGATTGATAGTTGGAACGCATTGATTGCTCACCCAAAAGCACAGAACACCTACACAGCAGCACCGAGGGCAAACATGGGCGTCAGTCGTCAACGAGCATCTGCCGATGCTGTGGCGGCTTATCTCAACGCTTTGCGTTGGTACATCTCTGGTGATACTTCTTATGCAGCCTGTTCCCGAAAAATTTTAAACGCTTGGGCTTATGC
The DNA here is from genome assembly GCA_966674115.1 of uncultured Chitinophagaceae bacterium. GTDB lineage: Bacteria > Bacteroidota > Bacteroidia > Chitinophagales > Chitinophagaceae > Flavisolibacter. The sequence continues at coordinate 7,342 of CBKWHA010000241.1, read as the reverse complement.
TGTGAATCAGGTGCCGAGTGGTACTGATATTCCCGGCTTAATGGGAATAGCGATTTATGAATTTGCAGTAGCGGCAGAAATACTGCGTCTTTATCCGAATTGGTCACAGGCAGATTTTAATCAATTCAAAAGCATGATGACCACCTACCTGTATCCAAATTGCCATGATTTCTTAACGCGTCACAACAATGCCTGTATCAGTCATTACTGGGCTAACTGGGATATCTGTAATATGACAGCTATTTTAAGCATTGGTGTATTGTGCGATGACACTGCAAAGTTCAACGAAGCAATTACTTATTTTAAATCAGGTGCAGGCAACGGCAACATTACTAAGGCAGTTCCTTTTTTACATCCGGGAGGCCTGGGGCAGTGGCAGGAGACGGGTCGCGACCAGGAACATGCGCTATTGGGTGTAGGCATGTTTGCAAGCTTTTGCCAGATAGCATGGAACCAGGGGCAGGATATGTACGGTTATGACAACAACCGTTTGTTGGCAGGAGCTGAATACACAGCCAAATACAATCTCTGGAAAGAGGTTCCTTATACCACTTACAACAATTGTGATAACGTCCAGAACTATTGGGCATCAGAACAAAACAGTGGTGGCAGAGGAAGATTGCAGCGGCCTATCTGGGAAATGATCTATAACCATTATGTGGTAAGAAAAGGCTTAAGCGCTCCCCATGTAAAAGCCATGGCTGAAGTGAACCGTCCGGAAGGATTTGTGCATGATGATAATATTGGTTTTGGTACATTGTGTTATACACTCAATGCAACTGCATCACCTTATCCTGCTTCACCTGCTCCATCAGTGCCAGCAGGTTTAAAAGCAACAGCAAGTGTAGGAAGAGTATGGTTAAGATGGAATCCAGTTGGTACAGCAACCGGCTATCATGTACTGCGCTCAACAACCAGCGGTGGACCGTATACAACCATCGCCACTTACAGAGGGACCTTTCCTTTATATGAAGATGCCAGTGTAACCAATGGCACAACGTATTACTATGTCGTATCTGCCATTAACCCGGCCGGAACAAGCAGCAATTCTTTAGAAGTAAATGCTACTCCAACTGCTACAGGTGCCTTGCCCACTGGCTGGAACTGGCAGGATATCGGAACAGTTGCCACAGCAGGTAGTGCTGGTTATGCAAATGTGAGTAATGGAACTTTTGTAGTGAGTGGTTCCGGTGCTGGGATTGGGGGCACTGCAGATGGTTTGAGTTATGTGTATAAAAGCGTTACCGGTGATGTAACGATTACTACACGGGTTGCAGCAAATACATGGACTGGTGGTGGTTCACAAAAATCGGGTATTATGATCCGTGAATCGCTTTCTGCCAATGCCATCGCGTTCAGTATGACCTCAGGTGATGTTGGTGTTCGTGAAGCAAAATTTGGAAGCCGCACTTCTACAGGAGGTTCTATGAATTTTCAAACGGGTAATTTGTATACTCGTGCTCCTTCCTGGTTTCGCTTGCAAAGAGCAGGCAATACATTCACTGCCTATCAATCAACGGATGGAAGAACATGGTTTACTGTAGGTTCTCCTGTTACTGCATCAATGACCGGCACTTATTATGTTGGATTAGCTGTTTCATCGAACAGTTCCAATTTAAATACAGCAACGTTTGACAGCATAACGGTAACGAGTGGGTCAATTAAAAACCGAAAAAATCATAAAAAAAATCAACATATACCAGCCGGTAAGTAAATGAAAAGTTTGCAGGCATAAAAAATCTTTTTAAAACCAATAAACAATACCAGTTTTTAACCGATTAAACAGCCAGTATGATGAATTTTTTTACACATGGTACCTTACCAAAGATCAGAATGCTCAACTGCTTTTGGGCAACAATTTTTATCTTTTTGCTTTCCTCAAATGTAAGGGCGCAAACCTTTACGCATCCGGGTATTCCTCTTTCGGGTTCGGACCTGAGTATTTTGAAGGCTCATATCCAGGCCGGTGATTACCCCTGGAAACAGGCTTTCGACATCCTGGCGGCGGATGGTAAGTCACAACTGACTTACATGCCGAACCCTTTTGCTTCGGTTAGCCGTAATCCGAATGTAAATCTTTGGCCATGGAGAAACGATATGGTCGCTGCATTTTTCCAGTCCTTGATGTGGTATTTTACGGGCAATGAGGAACATGCCAAAAAATCGAGGGATATTTTAATGGCCTGGGCCACTACCCAAACTGAGTTTGGGGGCATTGAGTCCAACCTGGACTTAGGTGATTATGCCTATGCCTATGGCGGTGCGGCCTCCATCCTGCGAGGCACCTGGAGCGGCTGGACCGCTGCCAATACACAAGCGGTACAAAACTTGTTCAACAACGTCTACTGGCCGCGTACCGGCTGTGCCGGCTATGCCCTGGGGCCAGCCAATAAAGGCACCCTGAGTATCGCCGGAGGCGCCGCCATCGCTGCCTTTTCTGATGACCCGGCCAAGGTGGCCCATATCATTCACCTGATGCGCTACATCGGTTCTACCGGCTTTAAAAATACCCTGCCCAGTGGGGAACATGGGGAAAGCGGACGAGACCAGGGCCACTCCCATGGCATGTGGAGCGGCATGGCCTTTACCGCCGAAGTGCTCTGGAAACAAGGTATAGACCTGTATTCTGAACTGGATAACCGGCTGCTGGCCTTGGGGGAATATTTTGCTAAAACGAACACCGGCGAGCCGGTCGGCTTTGTACCTTTTGGGACTACGGATTGGTATTATCATTACGCTGCACCGTGTTGCTGGGATGGCGGCCGGTGGGGGCTGACCCTGCTGCATGGGGCCTACAACGTCCGCAAAAAGCTCGGCACCCCTTACATCTCCAAGCGTCTTACCGACATCCCCGGACGCTTTGACCCGGTATATACCTGGTTTTACAAGTCTGAGGACCATTCCACGGCTGTTGTGCCAGCGCAGACCCAGATCGTTCCTGAGCCTGGAAAGGTGGGCACAGGTGGCTTGACCTCTCTGGACATCGGGGGGGCCTCCCCTGTAGGCAGCAGTGCCTATAGCAATAATGTATGGACCGTAAGAGGAGGTGGGACTGATATATTGACCCATGCAGCCGATGGCCTTCACTTCGTTTACAAGGAAGTGACCGGCAACTGCTCCATCATTGCCAAAGTGGAGGCGGTAGGCGGAAGTGCCCTGAATGCCAGGGCAGGCCTAATGATCCGGTCGGATCTGACCGCTACCTCCGCTCAGAGGGCCTGGATCGCCATTAAATCCGGCAAGCGGGCCGAGGCTTTTATGCATGGATGGACGGAGGTGAGGGGCGGCTCTAACTGGGAAAAAGCCGAGAGGCCGATCCCGCAGGATGCTTATTGGGTGAAGATCGAACGCATCGGTGATGTGATCGTGATGTACTACTCGCCCGACGGCACCAGCTGGGCTGCAGAAGTGCAGGGCAGGTTTGAGGGCTTTACCGGCAAGGCCTATATTGGCTTAGCTGTTTGCTCCAATGCCAATGGCGTTCCAATGACCTCTACCTTTAGCCATGTCAGTGTGACCGGTGGACAAGGCGGCATGGTTACGGTACCCGAAGCCCCCCATTCGGTATATGCATACGCTGGCAATGACCAGGTGACGGTCCGGTGGCTTTCTTCCTTCGGGGCAGCGAGCTACACGCTGAAACGCTCAACCTCAGAAAATGGCAGCTATACCACCATTGCCTCTAACCTTTCCGGCAACAGCTTTATAGATAACAATGTAGCGAACGGGCAGACCTATTATTATAAGGTTTGTGCGGTAAATGCGGCGGGCACCAGTGCTGATTCACCTGCTGATGTGGCCAGGCCCAAGGCACCATATGTTCCACAAGTAATAGGTTCAGATGGTTTAGATGGCGTGTACCGTATCATAGCAACCCATAGCGGTAAGGCAGTCGAGGTTAAACAAGGTTCCACTGCTGAAGGTGCCTTAATTGGACAAAACACGTACACCCATTTAAGCAACCAGCACTGGGTAATAAGCCTCATATCCGGTACAGATTATAAAATAATTAACCTGCACAGTGGAAAGGCCATGGACGTAGTGGCCAATGCAATAACTAACGGTGCACTCATTGAACAGCGTACCTACTCGGCTACAGATTCAGCCCAGGTCTGGTCTATTAAAGACAGGGAGAACGGGACGTTCAGTATTGTTGGCAAACACAGCCAGAAAGCGCTCAATGTTCCGGGCTCCAATACTTCGGACGGTGTTTCAATGGAACTTAACAGATGGCTTGACGGGAAAAATCAAATTTATAAAATAGAACCTGTCACGGCATCAGAAATGTCCGCCGCTTACCTGCAAAAGCTGGAGGAAGCGATCAAATTACGCGATACCACAGAGACGAGTGAATCGAATGTGCCGGGTAAATTCCCGGTAGCGGCCAATGCACAGTTAAATGATAGCATAACGTATGTCCAGTCAGCGTACAATGCACAATCCACAGTGGTTGAGGTGAGTGGCTATGTTACTATTCTGGACAATGCCATTAAACGGTATAAAGCCTCTAAGTATTACCAGATGAATACACTTGCTGATGGGTATTATTATTTTAAAACCCTTACCAGTGATTCATTATTTACCAGGAATGAAACCAATACACCGCTATTTGATGGAGTGAATTCCGATCCTTTACTTCAGATCTGGGAATTTACAAAGCAGGACAACGGCCGGTACAAAATTTCTTGTCTTAGCGCACCTGCATCTTTTAGCAATTATCTAAGCGAGGGCGCACAATTCGGCCGCAGTGTCACTCCCTTCTCGGTCGTTTGGAATTCAATGAATATTTACTTCGACGGCACCTCATATGCCATTCAGAGGGCACAAAACGGTGGAAACGGTTACTGGTATCCAAGCGGGAGAAATATATTTACTATAGGTGGAAGCGATAATGATCCCATTCCCTATAGCTTTCCTTTCCGTTTAGAGTCGGTGGGAACTGTTCCGGTAAACCTGAAAGCTGCAGGAGGCGATGGTAAGAACATCCTGGATTGGGATCCTATTCCCAACCTTACGTATGACGTAAAACGTTCAACTACGCCAGGTGGTCCTTATACCACTATCGCCAGCATCAGCACCACCAGGTATATCGACACCGTCGGTGTGAGTAACGGGGCTACTTATTACTACCTCGTTACTTCGCCGGATAGCCTGGCTTCCAGCCCGGAGGTCATGGCATCACCGAACGTTGGCCAGGTGGCCTACCTGAAATTTGAGGAAACAAGCGGACCTCGTAGTTTTGATAGTTGGGGGGCTAATCACGGAACATTAGCAGCCACAGCAGCCCGCGATGCCGGGAAATACGGAACTTCACTTAAACTGAATGGTACGGCCGCTTCCTATGCTACGCTGCCAACCGGGATAGTGAGTACCTTAAATGATTTTACCATATCCACCTGGGTGAAAATGGATGGCGTTGGAAACTGGATGCGGGTATTTGATTTTGGTACCGGTACGACACAATATATGTTCCTTACCGTTCAGGCAGGAGCTAATGGAGTGCGTTATGCAATTAAAAACGGGGGGGGAGAGCAAACGGTGAGCTATAATTATACGTTGCCGCTGAATGCCTGGACGCATTTTACCGTTACCCAGTCTGGGAATACCGCCAGCCTCTATATAAACGGGGCACTGGTATCAAGCAATACAGGGGTTACTATTAAGCCTTCGCAGCTTACCGCTACCGGCACTACCACCGGCACCACGTTAAACTACCTGGGTAAATCTCAATTTAATGATCCGATATTTAGAGGTTCCATTGATGAATTTAAGATTTACAGCAGGGCTTTAACTGCATCGGAGATTGCTTCAGCTTTTTTAAGCCAATCGATCACTATGAATGCAATTGACCCCAAATTAATGGGCGATGCTGATTTTGATCCTGCGGCTACTGCTTCTTCTGGACTTCCGATAACCTACACCAGTTCGAACCCATCAGTTGCAACCATAGTAGATGGAAAGGTACATATCTTGTCCGTCGGAACTACAACCATTACTGCTTCACAAGCTGGAAATGACGTTTACTGGCCGGCACCATCACAATCAAAAGAGTTGTCGGTTGCTATTACCCATGAAACTCAGCCCACTACTTTAATTGGTAAGCCATTTAGCTATACCATTACCAACAGGCCGCTTAGCTATTTTACGGCAACAGGCTTGCCTGCCGGCTTAAGTGTAGATGTTGAATCGGGTGTAATATCCGGTACACCTACCGAATACGGGACTTTCCCAGTAGTACTGGGTGCCTTCAATGACAGTATCCCAGGTACACAAATCATCACGTTAACGGTACAGGATACGGTGATAAATACTGTTCTGGTTGCAGCGAGCGATGCTAAAAACATCCTGGAATGGGATGCTATTCAAAATTTCACGTACAACGTTAAGCGTTCAACTACACAGGGTGGTCCTTATACTACCATCGCAAATGTGAGCACTGCTAAGTTCACCGACACGGCTATCAACAATGGAACTACTTATTACTATGTTATTTCTTTGGTGGATAGTGCAGGAGAAAAGTCTTCCAGCTCCGAGGTAGCGGCATTGCCAAACTCCGGTCAGATGACTTACCTGAAATTTAATGAAACAAGCGGAACACGTGCTATTGATAGTTGGGGAGCTACTCATGGTACTTTGCAGGCCACAGCAGCCCGCGATGCCGGGAAATACGGAACTTCACTTAAACTGAATGGTACGGCTGGTTCCTATGCTACATTGCCAACCGGGATAGTGAGTTCTTTATCCGATTTTACCGTTTCAACCTGGGTGAAAATGGATGCGATTGGAAACTGGATGAGGGTGTTTGATTTTGGTAACGGTACGGCACAATATATGTTCCTTACCGTTCAGGCAGGAACCACTACTGTAAATGGCGTACCATCATCAATAGTTCGTTATGCCATTAAAAACGGAGGGACAGAGTTAAACGTAAGTTCTCCCTATGCCTTCCCGTTGAATACATGGGTCCACCTGGCTGTTACCCAATCAGCAAATACCGCCCGCCTGTATATAAACGGAGCTTTGGTATCATCCAATACAGCGATCAGTATCAAGCCTTCGCAACTAACCCCTACGGGCACTACGACCGGCACAACTTTAAACTACGTGGGTAAATCTCAATTTAATGATCAGATATTTAGAGGTTCCATTGATGAATTTAAGATTTACAAGAGGGCTTTAAGCGATGCGGAAATTGCAGAAAATATGAAAGGAGGTCAAACCATCACCTTTAAAGCTCTTTCACAAAAACAGGTAGGAGATGAGGATTTTAATGCTGGTGCCATTGCTTCTTCAGGATTGCCCATAACCTATACCAGTTCTGATGAAAGTGTAGCAACAATTG
>CBKWHA010000240.1:0-8037 GCA_966674115.1 uncultured Chitinophagaceae bacterium | reverse complement strand
CTTACCTATCAGTTGGTAAATAAAAAAGACCTTGCCTGGTCTGCCACTTATAATTTCTGGACTAATACAAACCAGATTAAATCCCTGATTGGTCAGGACAATGATGGAGATGGCAAAGAAGATGATTTAGTAGCCAGTGGTTTATTTATAGGCCGGTCTATACAAACCATCTATGATTACCAGGCCGGACCCATTTATCAATTGGGTGAAACGCCGCTGCCCGGCTTTCATACTGGTACCTTAAGTGTGGTGGATCAAAATAAAGATGGTTCTATAGACGCTGCTACGGACAGAGTTATCATCGGACGCCGCGAACCAGCATACAGAATGAGCCTATTTAACTCGCTTACCTATAAAGGATTTACATTAACATTTCTCATCAATAGTATCCAGGGCGGTAAAAACGGTTATCTCGGCAATAGCGTGAAGTATTATTCCCGTAATGATAATCAAACTCGTAACAATGAATTTACCGCGGTTGACTATTGGTCGCCACGCAATCCCGATGGCAAATATCCAAGAAATATTTCCGGAAGTGGCGTAAGAGTATTGCCGGGCATGTGGGAAAGCAGAAGTTTTGTAAGGCTACAGGATGTTTCGCTTGCATACAGCCTGTCTGCCCCAGTGCTAAGTAAAATAAAGGCACAATCTGTCAGCCTTTTTGTAAATGCCAAAAACCTGGCTACCTGGACCAAATGGGATGGCTGGGATCCTGAAACCGGGCAAAACATGGCGCTGGGAGGCCGCCCGGTAATGCGTGCCTTCACGGTAGGACTGCGTGTAAACTATTAATATTTAAACCTGCAAAAAGAAATTTATTATGAAAAAGATATATTCCATCATTTTGACGGTTATCCTCATAGCAGGCGGACTGTCTTGTAAAAAAAATTTTTTGGATGAGGAACCGCTTGATTTTTTAAGCTCGGCAAATGCCTTTAAAACAGCCGCAGATTTTGAAGCATCTACCAATAATCTGTATTTCTTATTGCGTGATGAATTATTTACCGGTGGTGAAAACGATCCTTTCGAGTATATTTACCGAACTGATGCGGGACTGTTTGTTCCATCGTCGGTGCCACCTAATTTGAATGCCGATTATGCGCCCCTTTCCGGCCTGCCAACCCGCCATTGGAATGCATGGTATAAAATTGTATCAGAATCCAATACGATCATCAGTCGTATTCCTGCCTCTCAACTATCTGCAGGCGATAAGGAATTGTTTGAAGCAAAGGCCCGTTTTTTCAGGGCTTATGCATATAGCCGCCTGGCTTATCTATTTGGAGGCGTGCCCCTGGTGCTGGAGGAAGTAGTGGAGGCCAAAACCGATTATACAAGGGCTACCCGCAAGGAAGTATATGCGCAATGTATTGAGGACCTGGTTTTTGCCGCCGGTAAATTACCGGCCATCAACAAAGTAAAGGACGGCGAGGTCTCCAACCTGGCAGCGCAGCATTTACTGGCTGAATTGTATATAGCGGACGGGCAATTCGATAAAGCCGTTACGGCTGCTTCCGTAGTTATTGATGACCCGAATACGGAGCTTATGACCAGCCGCTTTGGTAAGAAAAAAGATGTAATTCCCGGCGATGTTTATTGGGATCTGTTCCGCCGGGGAAATCAAAACCGGGGCGCTGGCAATAAAGAAGGGATTCTCGTTATTCAAATAGAAAATGATACAAAAGGCGGGGCTGGCAGCACGTCCACCGCACATCCTTTTAATAATCTTTACAACCTGGAAAGGGTACATCCGCCGTTGATTCGCGATGTGCAACTGCCCGATGTAAGCGGAACCAAAGCCATGGCATACTGGCCTGCTTCCGATTATACCAGCGGTGGCAGAGGAGTGGGATTCCTGGCCCCCTCAGATTATTTTGTACACAAGGCCTACCAGGTACAGGGCGATGCGGCCGCAGTGATTCCAGATTCCGTAGCCGACATCAGAAATGCCAATCATAATCTTGTAAGGAAATTTAAGGTTACCCGGCCGGGCAATAGTCGTTTTCCCGTGGGTACGGAAATTGACTTTGATAACATCCCGGCGGGCGCCAGAGGATTTGGAGGCAGTCCTTTAAAATCCGGCGATGTTGCCAACCGGGCTTTTTATCCCTACCAGACAAAATGTACGGAACCGGGCGACCATCCGGCAAATTTATATGCCGGCTCCACAGTTTATCCTGCTCTATTGATAAGTAATGCTGCCGGTACCTATAGAGACGAATACCTTTACAGACTGGCAGAGACTTACCTGTTAAGAGCCGAAGCATATCTCGGCCAGGGAAATAATGCCTCTGCTGCTGCCGACATTAATATAGTAAGAGCAAGATCAAAAGCTTCGCCGGTTGCTGCCGCCAGAGTTGATATCGACTTCATACTGGACGAAAGAATGAGGGAATTTGGTGTAGAGGAAAAAAGAATGTTTACCCTTATGCGCCTGGGCAAGTGGTACGACCGGATCATGAAGTGCAATCCTTTTTATGCGCCGTCCGCTGATCCTAAGTATAATCTTTGGCCCATCCCCTATTCTGAAATAGAAAGAAATAATGGCGCTGTTTTGGAGCAAAACCCGGGGTACTGATTGTTCTCATATGGCTTTGAACTTTATGAATTAGAAAAATTTTTAAAAAAATTTGTTTTCAGTGTGTATGACAAAAAAGCAAAGAGGTTTCCCTCTTTGCTTTTTAAAAGTTGCTATTGGTCATTTTTATTTCCCAACATTCAGGCTCCAGGTGGAATTTATGACGGTTTAATTTTCAATGTTAAATGATTAAAAAATGAAAATTAAAAGACCAATTTTGAGACTTTGCATGGAAACAAAAAAACATTTGTTTCATAATTGCTCCTTATTGATTCTTTTGTTGATTTTATTTCAAACCTCGTGCAATGTGCCTTCAAAAAAATCTTTTGGGGATTCATTACTGGTTTTTAAAAAAGATATTAGTGTCAGAGATTTTGAACTCAATGATGCAAAAGCTGAATGGATCCGGGAAGAAAAGGCAAAGACTCTTAAAGTCATTTTAGGCAACCAGGGCACCCCTTCGTCCATAAAATTTAACTTTCCGCCTACTGATTTATCAGGCTATGTTGGCATATCGATGGACATAAAAAATCTTGGTACTGAGCCGATAGCCATTGAAGCACAGTGCTTTAACGAAGCATCCGACACAATAGATATTACGGATGGAGCCAAGTTTTTTTACAGGAGTATGATTGTCCTCAATCCCGGAGAAAAAGATTCGCTTTTTATTACGCTAAGTCGTCCCTTTTCCAGTTTACCGGACTATATCAATAAATATTTTTCAGGGATGAAAGGATTACCTGGGGGATTTGTACAACGCTGGGAAAATATTGATCTGACCAAAATCACCAATATCAGCGTGTTCAAGCAAAAATCAAATGCCCCTTATACCCTTACGATTGACAATATTCGGGCTATTGGAAGATATCAACTGCCTGACAGTGCCTCGCTTACAAGTGATTTCTTCCCGTTTGTGGATCAGTTTGGTCAATATATCCACGGCAACTGGGTGCACAAGACTAACAGTATTGAAGATATTAAGGAGCAAATGGCTGCTGAGCAAATTGACCTGGCCGCACATCCCGGTCCTTCCGATTGGAATAAGTATGGTGGTTGGCAAAGCGGCCCGAAACTTAAAGCAACGGGCCATTTTCGAGTGGAAAAGTATTATGATAAATGGTGGTTGGTGGATCCGGATGGCAAACTTTTTTGGTCGCAGGGTATCAATATCGTAGGATTTTCACAAAGTACACCTGTTGACGGAAGGGAAGCTTATTTTGTTAAGACTCCCGAGAATGGTGATTTCTACAGATCAAATCTTTTATTAAAATTCGGGGATCAATGGAACAGCGAAGTGCAGGAAAATATCGGCTCGTTTATCCACAAACGTATGCGAGGTTGGGGCATTAATACATTGGCAGCTAACACAACTCCCTCTCTCTATTTCCATAAGAAAACACCCTATGCGATAGAAATAAGATCGGGCATTTCGAAAAATATGCCGGATACTCTTGACGATATTTCATTCCGAAAAATGCTAAGGGAAAAATTGCAGCGAAAGGATATTATAGAAGCAGCCAACGACCCGTGGTGCATTGGATATTTTGTTGATAATGAACTTGGCTGGCCTAAGCAAAATACGGATGAACTTATAGCAAAATACTTTCGGATCGTAAGTGAAGAATTGAAAAAATTCGCACCCAATAAACTCTACCTTGGAAATCGCATCAATAGTCGAAATTTTTACCGTTTTGCATTCGAACAATCAGCAAAATACTGTGATGTGATCAGTATCAATCACTATGATTACAACCTCTCAGACTTTAATTGGACCGATGGATTAGACAAACCAGTAATTGTAGGCGAGTTTCATTTTGGTGCCCTTGACCGCGGCCTGTTTCATCCTGGTCTGCGATCCGTGTCCAACCAGAACCAGCGCGGACGTGTTTATAAGCACTTCATTGATCAGGCCCTTGAAAATCCTTATGTAGTGGGAGCACATTGGTTCCAATACGTTGATCAGGTTTGTACCGGACGCAGAGATGGCGAGAATTACCAGATTGGATTTGTCGATATATGTGATCGTCCGTATGAAGATATGATTTCTGCAGTCAGAAAAATCAGTTCCTATATGTATAACTATCGGCTAAAAGGCACGGCTCCGGGTGTCTCTGATTATTAAAACTGATAGTCGTGAATATAAAATTGAAAACCATAGACCGACGACACCCGACCATTCTGAGGTTGGTATAAATGTTACATTCTAAATGTCAAAAAATGAAAAAAATTGTTTTTACACTTCTTTTTGGTATGACCCTAAGCTTTGCCATGGCGCAAATTCCGGTTTCAGAAACATCCTCTGGTAATGGCTTCCCGGTAGCTGATAAAGACCATGCTACACCTATTTATTACGATGAGTCGGATTTTGAAGTGGTTAAAATTTCTGCTGATTTGCTGAAGAATGATATCGGTCTTGTTACAGGCAGGAAACCTGAAATTATTCTGGAACAAAAGCAATTTGGTCCACATATCATTATTGTCGGCACCATTGGGAAAAACAAGACAATAAATGATTTGATTTCTTCCGGGAAATTGAATATTAATGCTATTAAAGGCCAATGGGAAAGATTTTTAATAAAGTCAATAAAGAATCCTTTTCCTGGAGTTAGTCATGCATTGGTTATTGCCGGAAGTGACAAGAGAGGTACTGCCTATGGCGTGTTTTCATTGTCAGAGGCCATCGGGGTTTCGCCATGGTATTATTGGGCCGATGTTCCGGTGAAAAAGAAAAATGCATTATTTGTAAATACGGAAGAATTCATCTCCAAAGCCCCTACGGTAAAATATCGGGGTATTTTTCTCAACGATGAGGATTGGGGACTTCATCCCTGGGCATCAAAGAATATAGACCCTCAAGTTGGTGATATTGGCCCGAATACCTACGCAAAAGTATTTGAGCTGTTGTTACGCCTTAAAGCAAATATGGTAGCTCCGGCAATGCACGAATGCACAAAAGCATTTTTTACCGTACCCGGAAATATGGAAATGGCTGATAAGTATGGAATATTAATGACCACCAGCCATTGCGAGCCACTTTTATATAATAATGCCAGCGAATGGGACAAGAAAAAGCAGGGAGAGTGGAACTATGTAACAAATAAAAGCGAAATAAATAATGCCCTGGAAAAAAGGGTAAAACAGGCACATGTAAATGACAATATTTACACCATTGCATTACGTGGCTTGCATGATGAGGGGATGAAAGGAGGTTCGGATGAAGAAAAGCTGAACTCCCTAAGTGAGGCAATTAAAGACCAAAGAACCATTTTGACGAAATACATTAATAAACCGCTTACAGACATTCCTCAAATATTTGTTCCCTATAAAGAAGTGTTGGGACTTTATGAAAAGGGATTAAAACTTCCCGATGAAATAACCATTGTTTGGCCTGACGACAACTACGGGTACATCAAAAAACTAAGCAATAAAGAAGAACAAAAAAGAAAAGGCGGAGCAGGTGTATATTATCATATCTCTTATCTTGGCTGGCCTAACGACTATCTTTGGTTAAATACAACCCCGCCGGCATTGATGTATGCCGAAATGCATAAAGCTTATTCATTAGGAGCCGACAAATACTGGCTGGTAAATGTTGGCGACATTAAACCCGGTGAAATGGGCATGCAACTTTTCCTGGATATGGCCTGGAACTTTGATAAATTCAGTTTCGACAATATCAGCCAGTATCCGGCAAAGCAGCTTACTGCAATTTTTGGAAAAGAATATGAAAAAGACCTGGCTTATATTCTGGACAGGTATTATTATCATGGCTTCATTCGCAAACCCGAATACATGACCTGGGATTGGCGATGGAATAGCTTGTTTGCAAAAGGAAAGATAAAAGACACTGATTTTTCATTTATCAATTACAAAGAAGCGGAAAACCGCTTAAATGACTACAATGAAATTGTGGATAGGGCAGAAAAAATTCTTCAAAAACTTCCTGAAGAAAAGAAGGCTGCCTTTTTCGAATTGGTTTACTACCCTGTAAAAGGAGCTTCATTATACAACCATGAAATGTTGATAGCCCAAAAGAACAGGTGGTATGCCAGGCAAGGAAGAGCAATAACAAATGCCCTGGCTGGCAATGTGGAATTATATCACGATAGTCTCGCCAAAATCACTTTGCAGTATAACAGTTTACTAAACGGTAAATGGAAGGGGATGATGACCGCACCGGGTTTCCTCCCAGAAAAGCAGTTGCCGCCCACTGCAAAAATAGAAGTGCCGAAAATTTCAGAAATGGCCGTGTTTGCAGAAGGCCAAATATCTGAGGCTTCACAAAATTTGACACTACCCGAATTTAATGATCAGTTTAAAGGCTCACATTTTTTTGAGGTTTACAACAAAGGTTCTATCCCTTTTAAATGGAAGGCTAAAACTTCTGAAAAATGGATTAAGCTGAACATCACTAAAGGTAAAGTGAAAACGCAAAATCGGGTTCAGGTAACCATTGACTGGGATCTGGTGCCTGCAGAAGCCTCAGCCAAAGGAGAAATAACTGTTACAGCCGGAAAGAGCTCAAAGACCATCCGGGTTTCGGCTATTCGTACCCAGGGAAATCTCAGCAATCTGTTTATTGAAAATGATGGTGTAATAAGTATTGCGCCATCTGCATTTCACAGAAAAACTGAGAACGGAGCCATTCGATTTCAGATAATTGACGGTCTCGGCTATTCAAATTCATCTCTTCAGTTGGGAAATGCAAAGCACGATTCCGGTGAAGGATCTTTTGTGGAGTATGACTTTTATACTACCAAGGCTGGAGAGGTAACCGTATATACTTATATGTTGCCACTGTTTGCAAAAGACAGGACCCACAGCACAGCTTATGGTATTCAAATAGATGATCTGGGGTACCAAACTCAATCAAACTATGTAAAGGAATATTCAAATGAATGGGCAAGTAATGTAATACGCAATAGCGCAGTTAATAAAACAAAATTTGTAATTGAAAAACCCGGAAAACACACCCTAAAATTATTTTCTATAGACCCGGGCATGGTCGTTCATAAAATAGTCATTGATTTGGGTGGGTTGAAAGACTCATATATAGGCCCGGAAATTTCAAAAGTTGAATAGGTGGTGCGGTCATCTATTTATTGTTACCCTACAAAAAATCTATGAAGTTTTATGCTAAAAATTGTGGGGACCGGGTGTGTTTTGCCCAATTCGGAAACGTGAAAGAAAACCAGGAGGTAATGCTTTTGAATCTGGTGATCAGGATGGAAATGTGAATAAGTAAGTCTTTAGGAAGCAAATGGTAAAACGAATTACTAAGTACAATTTTAATCGAATAAATAAACCAAAATAATCTGTTATGAAAAAGATTAGATTTCTTTTATTTATCTATGGGTTGCTATTTTATTCCATAGTAGCTGCACAGAACTTTGTTCACCCAGGCGGATTGCATAACCAAGAAGATCTGGATCGTATGAAGACCAAAGTAGCTGAAGGAGCCA
>CBKWHA010000239.1:0-8083 GCA_966674115.1 uncultured Chitinophagaceae bacterium | reverse complement strand
GGTGCGTGGCGCGGTCAGCGGCATCGGTCTCCTGCACATCGGCATCGCGTTTTGACCTGTCAACCAGCTGCCCTGTAACACAAACGGCCAGGTATTGTCTGCCTCCGGCTTCATACATGGAAGGTATACCTTCGGGTATTCTCGGAAGTTTCATCGACCACAAAATTTTTCCGCTATCCGCATCATAACCATATAAGCTTCCATCCTGGGCTGTAGCAAAAATGATTCCGGTTGAAGTCACCAACATGCCCTTTCCTAATGCACCCGTTGGCACCCCTGTTTCCCTTCCTTGTGCATCTTTTCCATGCGGTCTTGTCCACATCATTTTTCCCGTATTCAAATCATATGCTGTTATTGAAGACCACGGAGGAGAACTCACATCTGGATAACCCAAGCCATAAGAGGTAGTAGAGCCATCGATATAACGTTCCTTCGGCGCATCAACGCCTTCCGGATAGCCACGCATTGGACTCAATGGTGGTTGCTGTGGTAAAGGAGCACCACCCGATGCTACTACTGGCCCTTCTGGTGTTTGATTAGAACTTTGAGGCCTGAAGCCACCTCTTCCAGGTCCTTGCCTGCCCTGGTTATTGGAAAGGTAACGGTACAAATTGACAATATTATCGTCACCCAAATGAAGGAAGGCTGGCATCTGGGATCTTCCTGCGGTCACTACGTTATGAAAGTTTTCATAATTCAGCCTCGAGTTAATGCTTACCAGGGATGGCCCTAAACCTCCGGCTTTATTAGGCCCATGACAAGAAGAGCAGAATTGCGTATATAAAGCAAATAATTTTACCGTATCATCCGCTGTCAGCGGTACTCGCAAGGCAAGTGGTTCTTCTTTTTTTAATTTGTATACAGAAGGTTTATCGGAACTTAACACATACACTATCCCTTTAGACGGGTTGGCAGCAGTACCGCCAAATGTCGAACCCGCATTCGCTCCCGGATTGGTAAAAGTTTCATACTTATCAGAGAGAGGCTCAAACAAGCCACTCTTTCCTGCTGCAATCCTTTTTCTCCATTCTTCTTTTTTCTCTTCCGAATAATATGGATTGATATCATCTACAGTAAACTTCTGCCTTGTATAAGGAGGTATCACTGTAGGGTGCGGCTGTGTAGGCCATGAAGCTTCACCAGGAACATTACTTTTTGGAACCGGCTTTTCTTCGATAGGGAATAAAGGCTCGCCGGTGACACGATCGAAAGCAAATAAAAATCCTTGTTTAGTGGCCTGCGCTATGGCATCTATAGTTTTACCATTTTTATTTACCGTGATCAATTGCGGTGCAGCAGCCAGGTCAAAGTCCCAGATATCATGATGCACTGTTTGATAGTGCCATAATCTTTTCCCGGTACGGGCATCCAATGCCAATAGACAGTTGCCAAACAATCCAGCGCCATGCCTGTCACCACCCCAGTAATCAAAAGTGGGTGAGCCAAGAGGGAAATAGGCAATACCTCTTTTTTCGTCCACTGTTATTTCGCCCCAGGTGTTTACACCACCAATGTATTTATAAGCATCCTTTGGCCAGGTTTCATATCCAAACTCGCCTGGATGAGGAATGGTATGGAAAACCCAGGCAAGTTTACCAGTAACTACATTATATGCACGAAGGTGGCCAGGACCAGAAAAATAATTTTCGCCAGGCGAAGAACCTAATAAAATAAGGTCTTCAAAAATATGTCCCGGGGAACTGGAAGTGGCACGGGGAATAGAAGCCGGATCACGGCCTAAGTCCTGGCGCAAATCAACATAACCATTTGTACCAAATGATAAAATTGATTTACCGGTAGTGGCATCAATAGCCTGCAGTGTATTATTGATGCAAACCAAAATCCGGCGATCTTTCCTGTCCTTGCTTTCCCAATAGTTGATACCTCTTCTGGATGCAGTATTTAAGTTAGCATGTATCCAGATTTCCTTACCCGTATTTACGTCTAATGCTACCAGTGAGTTGTTCTTTGCCAGCACATACATTACATTATCAACCACTATAGGATTGAACTTGTAAAAACCTACATTGTCATTAGTGGAATACTCCCACGCTACCTCTAATTGTGATACGTTCTCTTTGGTGATTTGCTTGAAGTCAACAAATTTGGACTGGTCGGCACCGCCACCATATTGTGTCCATGTTTTGTGAGGAATACTTCCGGTGCTTCCCACGCCCTGGCTCAGGTCAGCACTGCTAATAGCTGTTTTGCGGGCCACATTACATTTAATAAAAACAATTAAGAACAACAGTGTTGTAACGGTTGCCCAAAATTTCATTGGCTGTTTTCGAAACCTCATAATAATCGTTAGTTTGTTCTGGCAATATAAATGGTTATTATATACAACACATTTAGTGAACCTTAATTAAGGTGAAAGAATTTCTGGCTGCAGAAGAAAAACCTTTAAAGACAATGAAAGTAATAATGTGATGGTGTTATCATTTAAAGAATAGATAAAGCGAAACGATCCATATAAAAGAAAAAAATTAGCTGGCTGTTTTAGTTTCGTGCCAAAGACTTGCTTAATAAACGTAAAAGAATGCAGCTTAAAGCAAAAAGCCCTAGGTGTTTTCTATTAATAATTTATTTTTTCCTTTAACAAAACATTATATATTTGTAATGGTTGATGCTGGAACACGTGAATTGTATCAACGAATTCTAAGCTTCACCACAATTAAATGCATAAGCTCTATTTGATAAACAGCTTGTGTTTTTATTCATTACCAACGACTGCGACTGCTATGCTACTATCTTATTTTGTTTATCCCTCGCTTATCAGAAGCGATGAGCTCCTATTCATGAAAAGTTTTATTCAGGAGCCTTCTTTAAGAATTAATCATTCTCACAAACCTTTAGTACTTAATAGCTTAGTTATTACTGAAACAAGCTAGAACTTCTCGTTTTAATATCCATATCTACACTTTCCCGGTTTAAGAGGTTTTCGGATCACACCCCCACTACGTAACCATAGTTTCTGCATAGCCAATAACATGCAGGAGGCTACTTGTATATCTATTGTTTAACTAAAACTAATCAGCTATGATGAAAAAAATGTAAGCCACTTAGAAGGTGCCTGATTCCGCACCAAAGGAAAATTACCCGCCCCCGTGGCGCATTCACTCAAATTTTCAAACTATGTTATGAGAAATTTTACTTCTAAACCATTAAGGTTAGACAAAACATTATTTATTAAGTGTTGTTTTCTTTTCTTTTTGATTGCCTGCCATGTAAGCTTATTTGCTAATAATCCTACTGATAAAAACTATAAATCTTCTTACGCTTTTACTGTGAGAGGAAAAGTTGTTGATGAAAGCGGTAAAGCACTTGCCGGAGCTTCTGTTTCTGAGAAAGGGAAAAATAATACCACCTCCACCACACCAGACGGCAGCTTTAGTATCAACATCCAGGGAAATGACGCTGTCCTGGTTTTTTCGTTCATTGGGTTTGCTACTAAAGAGGTTTCCGTGAGAGGCGCAACAGACAATCTCGTGGTGTCTATGAGTGCTTCTGCCAACTCGCTTGAAGATGTAATCGTAGTAGGTTATGGTACACAAAGAAGACAAAATACTACGTCGGCAGTATCAACTGTTAAAGGTGCGCAACTGGCTACTGTACCAGCAGCCAACATCTCAAACTCTCTTGGAGGACGCACCACAGGTATTATTACACGGGCTAACGGTGGAAGACCTGGTGGCGATAACGCTACTATTACCATCCGTGGTGCAGCTACCACCGGCAATAGCGCTCCATTGATTGTTGTTGATGGTGTAATCCGGAATAATATCAATGAAATTGATCCAAATAATATAGAAAGCGTATCAGTATTAAAAGATGCTGCAGCAGTTGCGCCTTTTGGATTGGGCGGGGCGAACGGTGTAATCCTCATTACTACAAAAAGAGGTACTGTCGGCACTCCGACCATAAGCATTGGCGGTTATTATGGCGACCAGCAGCCAACCTATCTGCCTAAGATGCTTAGTGCTATCGATTATATGAAGCTGAAAACCGAGGCTGATGTACTTATGGGAAATCCTCCAACCTATTCTCAAGAATGGATCGACGATTATATGAATAAAAACCAGCAGGATCCTGATAGATTCCCGGTTTCAGATGCATTGAATGATGTAGTAAGAAAACATTCACCAATATACCAGGGCAATCTGCAGGTTCGTGGCGGTTCGCAAGCGGTGAAATATTTTGCAGGTATTAGCTACTTCCAGCAGGAAGGCATGTTTGACAGGGCAAACTATTACCGCTACAATTATAATTTGAACCTTGATGTGAATGTAACTCCAACTACATTGGCTTCTTTTTCTTTAAATGGCGCCATTCAAAGAACATCCGATGTTGACGGAGGTACGCAGCAGTTGTTCAGAGGGGTTTATAAATTTCTGCCCATTGCGCCTTTAAGGTATTCGAACGGTTTACCGGGCGAAAATTCAGGAAATTCACCGGTAGCTGTGCTTAATTCAACGGGCTATTTTCGTCAAAACACGAATAACTTCCTGACTACAGTAGCCATAGAGCAAAAACTTCCTTTCATAAAGGGGCTTAGTGTAAAAGGTACTGTGAACTATGATCCTTATAACTATGTTCAAAAGCAATGGCACCGGCCTTTTACCTATTACACGCAAGACATCACAACAACCCCTTATACGTACAAACCCGGCAACTCTACTCAAGAGAACAGTGCCGCAATATTTGCATGGCTAAACCAGCAATACTGGCAGCAAAACACCCTTACACTGCAAGGGTATCTGAATTACCACAATACTTTTGGCAAGCACGATATCACGGGCTTGGTTGTTGCAGAAAAGAGGAACGCGAAGCAATTTGATTTCAGAGCGAGGGTTAACAATTTTGCAGTAGACATAGATGAACTATCTCTTGGCAGTTCCAACAAGAATGATTTGGAAAATGCTGGAGGCTCAGGTACCAGCAGCCAGGTAGGTTATGTATATCGTGCCAATTATGCTTACGATAAAAAATACTTGTTTGAGGCATCCGGCCGCTATGACGGACACTATTACTTCGCACCTGGAAAAAGATGGACCTACCTGCCTGCATTCTCAGCCGGCTGGGTAATATCCAACGAAAAATTCTTCGAGTCCGTGAGCTTTGTTGATTTCCTGAAGATCAGAGGATCTTGGGGCAAATCGGGCAATCTTGCGGGTAGCGCCTTCCAGTTTTTGAGTGCATACAATCTTAGAGGCAATGCGTATGCTTATGGCGATGGAAGGATGGTTCAAGGCTCTTTTGTGCAAAGAGAAAACAACCCGAACATTACCTGGGAAATTGGCAAAAAAACAGATGTGGGCGTAGAGGCTAGTTTCTGGAACAACCTTCTACGGGTAGAAGTCGGTTATTTCTTTGAAAAAAGAACAGGAATGTTATTAGCTCCAACAATCGTTGTTCCCCAGGAATACGGCTTGGCTCTTTCCCAGGAAAACGCGGGCATTATGAATAACCGTGGTTTTGAGGTAACGCTTGGTTCAACAAAAAGGTTTGCCAACGGCCTGCAGGTTTCGTTGGATGGAAACTTTACGTATGCCAAGAATGAATTAGTACAAACATTTGAAAACCCTGTAACCAGGAATGATCCAAGACGTAGCCGGACAGGCCGTCGCAATGGTACTGTGTTTGGCTATAAATCGCTTGGTTTGTTCACCACAGCCGATGATAAAAATAATGATGGCGTCATCAACTCTGCGGATGGATACACTATTGCACAATTTGGCACACTACGTCCTGGCGATATCCGTTATGCCGATTTAGGCGGCCCCAATGGAACACCAGATGGAAAGATTGATTCGTATGACGAAATGGAAATAGGTCATCCGCAGACTCCGGCCATCATATATGGTATTAATGCATCGGCAAGTTGGAAAGGATTTGATTTATCGGCATTGTTCCAGGGGTCAGGAATGTCCAGCTTCAATATTTATGGCTTTATGACGGTTGCCCATTTCAACAATAACAGTAACTCCGCCTATGAATATTACAACAACCGATGGACACCAGACAACCAGAATGCCAGGTACCCAAGAGCCTATTCATCTCCAACCACGAATAACGGACAAACCTCAGATTTCTGGGTGATTAGTAGTTCTTACTTGAGATTGAGAACGGCTTCATTAGGCTACACAATCCCGGCAAAAGTGAGCTCCAAAGTTAGAATGAAGAATGTAAGAGTATATGTAACAGGCCAGAACTTACTGACATTCGGCAAAATCAAGTTTACAGACCCTGAAACAAATGGTGAACAAGGTTATCCCATTCAGAAAACCCTCCTGGCTGGCTTTAACATTACGTTCTAATCTAAAAAAACAAAAAATGAATTCAGTAAAAAAATATATTCTTTATGCTTGTATGGTGGCTTCCTCTGCAAGCATTGTGTCCTGTGACAAGCACCTGGACAATATAAATAAGGCAACGCTCGATGATAATACACAATGGGCATCAGAAATCAATGCAGACATTTTTTTAAATGATGTCTACGATCAGTTACCAAATATGTACCAGGACCCGGAAAACCTGGACAACTTCACAGACGATAATGACGCCGGTTTTTATTATAATTCGTGGAGATATAAAGATGGGATCCTTGACCCTGCTTCCAGCAATTATAATCTTTGGGCTGGCGCAGGTGTAGGTATTGGCACCGTTAACAGGCATAACTGGCCAGCATTGTATACGGCTATACGCAAGGCTAATACTTTTATGCAGCAGATAACGATTAATAAAAACAACTATTCAGCAGACTGGTATAACAAACGGATGGATGAAGCCCGCTTCAACAGGGCATTTCATTACAGTATCCTTTTCCTAAACTGGGGAGGCGTGCCTATCATCCTGGAACCTCAAACACGCCAGGATTCTGCGAAGTTATTTGTAGCAAGAAGTACTTATGCAGAAACATTGGATTTCCTTACAAAAACGCTTGACACTATAGTTAACAATAAATACCTACCTGTCAAGTATAACAAAGGCCACGCAGATGCAGGAAGAGCAACCCTGGGTGCTGCGCAAATGCTAAAAGCATATGTGCAATTAGTTGCTGCCAGCCCTTCTTTTAATGCTGCCACCTATCCAGGCGGACCGGATCCAGACAAAGTTGCCGGCTTTGGTAATTATGATAAGAATCGCTGGGCTGATGCTGCCGCCTCTTTTAAAAAGTTTATGGACGAGTGGGGCGGCCCGGGCAAGCCATACAACCTATTTCCGGAGGATTCTACGCTTTGGTTTGAAGACAATGAATACAACTCCGAAGTAATCTTTGACAGGCAATATGTTGGTAACATCAGGGGCTCTAACTATGAGCAATACGGCGGCCCTGTTTTTATCCTGGGCGAGTATTTTACCTGGGGCAACTACAATCCAACGCAGGAATTGGTTGACCAGTTCTTTATGGCCAATGGCAAACCGATTACTGATCCTACGTCAGGTTACGATCCGCAAAATCCATATGCAGGTCGCGAACGCCGGTTCTATAAGTGGATTGTATATGACGGTGCTCCTTATAAAATGGATTGGATGCCAAGAACAGATACCATTCGTACGAGAATCAACAAAGTAAAAAAAGAAACAAATGAAATTGACTTTGCGAGTACGGATATAACTAATACTGGATATTATTTTAAAAAGAAGCTAAACCCAAGGAATCGTCCGGCTTCTGGTATAAGCGGGGCTAACTACATTTACTACCGCTATACGGAGGTATTGTTAGGATATGCAGAAGCGCAAAATGAAGCAGAAGGCCCGGATCAGTCTGTATATGATGCCATTAATGCGGTAAGGGCCAGGGTTGATCTTCCTGCTTTACCGGCGGGACTGAGCCAAAGTGAAATGCGCGATGCTATACGCCAGGAAAGAAGAGTGGAGCTTTGCTTTGAAAATAAGCGCTTACATGATATCATTCGTTGGAGAATAGCAGATCAGGTTTTGACTGTTGATCTTCATGGGATGAAAATTGAGAATACTAGTCCGGCCGATAACAGCGGTGATTGGAAGTATACTCCGGTAGGTTTAAATCACCCTCACAATTTTAAGGTGAAACAGTACTTACACCCAATTCCACAACAGG